>NZ_JBHVWT010000006.1:223327-281685 GCF_042882135.1 Streptomyces sp. NPDC058240 | reverse complement strand
TCCGACACAACCAGACAGTCTCATGCCCCACGGAGAACATCGAGCCCGGACCGAAGCCTCCTGCACGCTTGACGAAGAACATAGAGGCACCCCCCGGGGCGCACAGTACTGAGAGGTGTGGTCGGTGCCCGCGGGGGTGGGCGCCGACCACGCGGGGTCGTTACTGGATGAACCGGGGGAGCCACCTGGCCCGGTATCCGGGGTGGCCGGCGTGTTCCGCGGCCAGCTGCCGTACGGCGAATCCCAGCCCCACGGCCCGGCCGGACCGGAAGTCGGACTCGGGCCGGTCGGTGTCCAGGTCGGCGACCTCCGCGTACTCGTCGAGGAGCACCCTGCTCGTCTCGATGCGGCGCAGCGTGCGCGCGGGGTCCTGGAAGGCGATGTGCTGGTCGAAACCGAGATTCCGCACGCTGAACGCGATGCCCCCGGACCGGTCGTGGACTTCGCCGGGGACATCGGCCGGACACCGCCAGCTGTCGCCGCCCGCCGCCTGCGCGATGCGTTCCTCCTCGGCGAGGCGTGCCCGAACGAAGTCGATCATGTCGGAGTTGTCTGTCATCGGGGTTCCGAGTCCTTCATCATCATGGCCTGGTTTCCGGGGACCGCGCCCACCGCGGAACGGACGCCCCGCTCGAACTCCCAGGGGCCCCAACATACTGTGCCCATGCTTCCGATCACCTCGGGCTGAGCCGACACCGGGCGCCTGCCCGTCCAACGCCATTACCCGATCGGCGAGTTGGCCAGGAACGGTGGACCCTGGTCCGAGCACGGCGGTCTGTGGCACGATCCCTTTCGAGAGGGATCGGCGCACGGTTGTTCGGCACGCTACGCCGACCAGGAGCCGGCCGTGGACGCAGTCCAGGTCACGTCCGCAGAGGGCGCTGTCTCATGGACCGGGCTGAGGAGCACCCAGTGTCGTGGACCGTACCGGAGCAGATCAAGCTCACCATGGTGCATCAGATGGAGATCAGACAGGAGCCCGGCCTCACGCGCAGCAACACGCGGGAGACCACGTGCGTGGTACGACGCCCCGACCACGGCGAGCTGCGGGCCGCCCTGAAGTGCGGGCGGTGCGGCCGGGAGGGCGTGTTCGTCATCCAGGACCTGGAGACGACCAAGCGCCTCCGCCGTGGCCCGGTGGCCCGCTCCCTGGTCGCGGCCGTCGTCCTGCTGGGCGTGGTCGCGGCGCTGTGGATCATCGGCTTCGCCGACGGCAACATCCTGTTCCAGGTCCTGGCGATACCCGCCTCGCTGCTGTTCCTGCCGATAGGGATCTATCTGGCGTTCAGCCCCAGCGCGAACATCGGTGTCCGGCCGCCCGAGTCGGTCCACTTCAGCACGGACACCGTGCGGGAGGGGCTCAGCTACGTCACGCGGAACAGCCGCCGGGGCGAGGGGCTCGCCTGCAGCGGGTACGCGAAACCCGCCAACTGAGACAGGGCCCCGCCAACTGAGACAGGGCCCCGTGCACTGGGGCGGAGCCCCGTGCGACGGGACCTCGCGGGGCGGCTGCCCGAGCTCCCACCGCATGCGGAAGGCCCCGGATGCTGGGGAGCACCCGGGGCCTTCCGCATGAGTCTTGCGTGCCGCTACGGCAGCTGGGCCGTCCGTGCCTCACGCCGGTTGTCGCGGAAGGTGTTCACCCGCCGGGCGGTCGCGAAGAGCGGGATGACCGCTCCGAGGACCACCTGGAGCGCACAGCCGGTCTGGAGGAGCAGCTGGCCGCCGGGGGCGTCGAACGCCCACGCGGCGAGGAGCCCCATCGCGGCCACGATCCAGCTGAGCATCGCCACCGCGAGGACGCCCCGCGGCTTCGGGTACTCGACCCGGCTGACCATCAGCCACGCCACCCCGACGATCGCGAGCAGTGTCGGCACGAAGGGCAGCTCCAGGAGCACGATCGAGACGACCGTGAGCGCTCCGAAGGGGCTCGGCATGCCCTGGAACATGCCGTCCTTCATGGTCACGCACGAGAATCTCGCAAGCCTGAGCACCACCGCCAGCAGCACCACGATCGCCGCCAGCGCCGACACCCGCTGGTGCGCATCGTCCGCGACCATGCCGTACACCAGGACGAAGTACGCCGGGGCGAGCCCGAAGCTGATCAGGTCCGAGAGGTTGTCCAGCTCGGCACCCATCGGCGAGGAGCGCAGCTTGCGCGCCACGAGCCCGTCGAAGAGGTCGAAGACCGCCGCCAGGAGCATCAGGATCACGGCGGTGGCCGCGGAGTGCCGGGCCATGCCGCTCTCGTCGCTGCCCGTGAGGTGCGGGATGAGGATTCCGGTGGTGGTGAAGTACACCGCCATGAAGCCGCACGTGGCGTTACCGAGAGTGAGGGTGTCCGCTATCGACAGCCGCAGAGAGAGCGGCATGTCCTCGCCGGCGTCCTCCTCGGACTCCGACTCGGGCACCCAGCCGGCCTGTGTATCAGGATCAATCACGGTCAATTCGAGTCACCCCCGCGGTGGTGGCCTGGCCGACCTCGACCGCGACATCGACACCTTCCGGAAGGTAGATGTCGACCCGCGAGCCGAAGCGGATCAGACCGATGCGCTCGCCCTGTTCCACCTTCGTGCCCTGCGGGATGTACGGGACGATGCGCCGGGCGACCGCACCCGCGATCTGCACCATCTCGATGTCGCCGAGCTCGGTGTCGAAGTGCCAGACAACGCGCTCGTTGTTCTCGCTCTCCTTGTTGAACGCCGGAACGAACCCGCCGGGGATGTGCTCGACCGACGTCACCGTGCCGGCCAGGGGCGCACGGTTGACGTGGACATTCAGCGGACTCATGAAGATCGCGACGCGGGTGCGCCCGTCCTTCCACGGCATGATGCTCTGCACCACGCCGTCGGCCGGCGAAATGACCCGGCCCTGGGTGATCTCGCGCTCGGGGTCGCGGAAGAACCACAGCATGCCCGCCGCGAGCGCGGTGGTGGGCACGGCGACCGCGGCCCAGCGTCCGGACTTGCGGGCCCGGGTGAGGCTGAGCGCCGCGGTGGCGACGGTCGGGAGGAGCCACGGCGAAGCTCCGCGCGCAAGGCGGACCCCGCCGCGTGGTGCAGAGGTTTGGCTGTCGGGCATGGATGACCTTCGTAGCGGATGATGCCGCGCTGGCAACGGGGGACGGCGGCTTTTCCGGCGATGTTATCGGTTGCGAGCAACAACTGGGCAAGCCAGCAGCCGAGTCGGACGGCTGGAAGGCACCGGCCGAGGATGACAGGGTGTGATCTTCTTCGCGGCTAAATTACCCCGAAAGGGACAATCACCCCTGGATCCGATACTCCTCGAGGATTCGGCGCCCGATGATCATTTTCTGGATCTCGGCGGTACCTTCACCGATGAGCAGCATCGGGGCCTCCCGGTAGAGGCGCTCGATCTCGTACTCCTTGGAGAAGCCGTAACCGCCGTGGATGCGGAAGGCGTCCTCGACGACTTCCTTGCAGTACTCGGAGGCGAGGTACTTCGCCATCCCTGCCTCCAGGTCGTTTCGTTCCCCGGAGTCCTTTTTGCGCGCTGCATTTACCATCATCGCATGGGCGGCTTCGACCTTGGTGGCCATTTCGGCCAGCTTGAACTGGATCGCCTGGTGCTGGGCGATCGGCTTTCCGAAGGTCTGGCGCTGCTGGGCGTAGGAAACGCCCAACTCGAATGCGCGCTGTGCGACGCCACAGCCACGCGCGGCCACATTCACCCGGCCGACCTCGACTCCGTCCATCATTTGGTAAAACCCTCGACCGGTGGTGCCGCCCAGCACCCGATTGGCCGGAATTCGTAGCCCATCCATGATGAGTTCGGTCGTGTCGACGCCCTTGTAGCCCATTTTGTCGATCTTGCCGGGAATGGTGAGACCGGGCCGGACCTCGCCGAAACCGGGCTCCTTCTCCACCAGGAATGTAGTCATCGACTTGTGCGGGGCGGTCCCCTCGGGGTGGCCTTCGTCACTCCGGCACAGAACGGCGACGAGCGAGGACGTGCCACCGTTCGTCACCCACATCTTCTGGCCGTTGAGGACGTACTCCTCGCCTTCCCTGACGCCCTTGGAGGTGATTGCCGAGACGTCCGAGCCCAGCGCCGGCTCGGACATCGAGAACGCGCCCCGGACCTCGCCCAGCGCCATGCGCGGCAGGAACGTGTCCTTCTGCTCCTGGGTGCCGTGCTGCTTCAGCATGTACGCCACGATGAAGTGCGTGTTGATGATTCCCGACACGCTCATCCAGCCGCGGGCGATCTCCTCCACGCACAGCGCGTATGTGAGAAGCGACTCACCCAGGCCCCCGTACTCCTCGGGGATCATCAGCCCGAACAGGCCGAGCTCCTTGAGCCCCTCGACGATCTCGGTGGGGTACTCGTCACGGTGCTCCAACCGGGTCGCGACCGGAATGATCTCCTTGTCGACGAAATCCCGGACCGTGGAGAGGATTTCCTGCTGGACGTCGTTGAGGCCGGCGGTCTGGGCGAGTCGCGTCATGGCTACTTCTCCACGTTCTTCTGCGAAGGCTGGTTCAGCTCCGGGCGGCCGGGCTGCTCGCCGCCGCGTTCCTTGATGTACGTCTCGGTGGGGACCATCACCTTGCGGCGGAACACGCAGACGAGTGTCCCGTCCTGCTTGTAGCCCTTGGTCTCCACGTGGACGATTCCGCGGTCGCTCTTGGATTTTGACGGAGTCTTGTCGAGAACGGTCGTCTCGCCGTAGATCGTGTCGCCGTGGAAGGTCGGTGCGACATGCTTCAGCGACTCGACCTCCAGATTGGCGATCGCCTTTCCGGAGACGTCCGGGACGGACATGCCGAGCAACAGCGAGTAGATGTAGTTGCCGACTACAACATTCTTTCCGAAATCGGTCGTCCGTTCCGCGTAGTTGCTGTCCATGTGCAACGGGTGATGATTCATGGTCAGCAGACAGAAGAGGTGGTCGTCGTACTCGGTGACCGTCTTCCCGGGCCAATGCTTGTAGACCGCACCGACCTCGAACTCCTCGTATGTGCGTCCGAACTGCATGATCAGGCCTCCGGTGCTTCGAACTTGGAGGTGCGCTGCATACCGGCCGCGCGGCCCTTGCCCGCGATGACCAGGGCCATCTTGCGGCTCGCCTCGTCGATCATCTCGTCGCCGAGCATCGCCGAGCCCTTCTTGCCGCCCTCCTCGGAGGTGCACCACTCGTACGCGTCGAGGATCAGCTCGGCGTGGTCGTAGTCCTCCTGCGAGGGCGAGAACACCTCGTTGGCCGCGTCGACCTGGCCCGGGTGGAGCACCCACTTGCCGTCGAAGCCCAGCGCCGCCGCACGGCCCGCGACCTCGCGGTACGCGTCCACGTCACGGATCTGCAGGAAGGGACCGTCGATCGCCTGGAGGTCGTGCGTACGCGCCGCCATCAGAATGCGCATCAGGATGTAGTGGTACGCGTCCGCGCCGTACCCGGGCGGCTGCTGACCGACGACCAGGGTCTTCATGTTGATCGACGCCATGAAGTCGGCCGGGCCGAAGATCAGCGTCTCCAGGCGGGGCGAGGCGGCGGCGATGTCGTCGATGTTCACCAGGCCCTTGGCGTTCTCGATCTGTGCCTCGATGCCGATCTTCCCGACCTCGAAGCCCATCGTCTTCTCGATCTGGGTCAGCAGCAGGTCGAGGGCGACGACCTGCTGGGCGTCCTGGACCTTGGGCAGCATGATGCAGTCGAGGTTCTGACCGGCGCCCTCGACGACCGTGACGACATCGCGGTACGTCCAGTGCGTGGTCCAGTCGTTGACCCGCACGACCCGGGTCTTGCCCGTCCAGTCACCGTTGTTCAGCGCGTCGACGATGGTGTGCCGGGCGCCCTCCTTGGCGAGCGGCGCGCAGGCGTCCTCCAGGTCGAGGAAGACCTGGTCGGCGGGGAGGCCCTGGGCCTTCTCCAGGAACCGCGGGTTCGAGCCGGGCACTGCCAGGCACGAACGGCGCGGACGCAGGCGGTTGACGGCAGTCATGCGGGGACCTCCAGAGGGTCGAGCTTGTTCGCTTTCCGGATCTCGTCGACGATACGGCCGATGATCTCCGTGATACCGAAATCCTTCGGGGTGAATACGGCGGCGACACCGGCCCCGATCAGGGCCGACGCGTCGGCGGGCGGAATGATCCCGCCCGCGATGACCGGGATGTCGGCGGCGCCCGCCTCGCGCAGCCGGGTGAGCACGTCCGGTACGAGCTCGGCGTGCGAGCCGGACAGGATCGACAGGCCGACGCAGTGCACGTCCTCGGCGAGCGCGGCCGAGACGATCTGTTCGGGGGTCAGCCTGATCCCCTGGTAGACGACCTCGAAACCGGCGTCACGGGCCCGTACGGCGATCTGCTCGGCGCCGTTGGAATGTCCGTCCAGGCCCGGCTTGCCGACCAGCAGCCGCAGCCGTCCGGCGCCCAGGTCGGCCGCGGTGCGGGCGACCTTCTCGCGGACCAGGGCGAGCGGGGTGCCCGCCTCGGCGGTCACCGCGACCGGCGCGGACGAGACGCCCGTCGGGGCCCGGAACTCGCCGAAGACATCGCGCAGCGCCCAGGACCACTCGCCGGTGGTGACACCCGCGCGGGCGCACTCCACGGTCGCTTCCATCATGTTGTCGGTGCCCGCCGCGGCCTTCTTCAGCGCCGCCAGCGCCTCGGTGGCGCGGGCCTCGTCGCGGTTGTCGCGCCAGTCGTGCAGGGCGGCGACGACCCTGGCCTCATTGGCGGGGTCGACCGTCATGATCGCCCCGTCGAGGTCCGCGGTGAGCGGGTTCGGCTCCGTCGTCTCGTAGATGTTGACGCCGACGATCCGTTCCTCGCCGCCCTCGATCCGGGCCCGGCGGGCGGCGTGCGAGGAGACCAGCTCGGACTTCAGATAGCCGGACTCCACGGCCGCCATGGCGCCGCCCATCCGCTCGATCCGGTCGATCTCGGCGAGCGACTCGGCGACCAGCTCGTCCACCTTGGCCTCGATGACGTGCGACCCGGCGAAGATGTCCTCGTACTCCAGCAGATCGCTCTCGTGCGCGAGCACCTGCTGGATACGGAGCGACCACTGCTGGTCCCAGGGCCGGGGGAGCCCCAGCGCCTCGTTCCACGCCGGCAGCTGGACGGCGCGGGCGCGGGCGTCCTTGGAGAGGGTGACGGCCAGCATCTCCAGGACGATGCGCTGGACGTTGTTCTCCGGCTGCGCCTCGGTCAGCCCGAGCGAGTTGACCTGGACGCCGTAGCGGAAGCGGCGCTGCTTGGCATCGGTGATGCCGTACCGCTCGCGGGTGACCTGGTCCCAGATGCGGCCGAAGGCGCGCATCTTGCACATCTCCTCGATGAACCGGACGCCCGCGTTCACGAAGAAGGAGATCCGCGCGACCACATCGCCGAACCGCTCCTCGGGCACCTGACCGGAATCGCGCACGGCGTCCAGGACCGCGATGGCCGTCGACATGGCGTACGCGATCTCCTGGACCGGAGTGGCCCCCGCCTCCTGCAGGTGGTAGCTGCAGATGTTGATCGGGTTCCACTTCGGGATGCGGTTGACCGTGTACGTGATCATGTCGGTGGTCAGCCGCAGCGAGGGGCCGGGCGGGAAGACGTGCGTCCCGCGCGAGAGGTACTCCTTGACGATGTCGTTCTGCGTGGTGCCCTGGAGCTTCGTGGGATCGGCGCCCTGTTCCTCGGCGACCACCTGGTAGAGCGCCAGCAGCCACATCGCGGTGGCGTTGATCGTCATCGAGGTGTTCATCTGCTCCAGGGGGATGTCCTGGAACAGCCGGCGCATGTCACCGAGGTGCGAGACGGGCACGCCGACCCGGCCGACCTCGCCGCGGGCGAGGATGTGGTCGGGGTCGTAACCCGTCTGCGTCGGCAGGTCGAAGGCGACCGACAGGCCGGTCTGGCCCTTGGCGAGGTTGCGCCGGTAGAGCTCGTTGGACGCCTCGGCGGTCGAGTGACCGGCATACGTCCGCATGAGCCACGGGCGGTCCTTCTGACGCCCGCTCATATCAGACGTCCCTGCTGTGTTCGTCGGCCCGCTCCGCTGACGCGTCACGGAACAGATTGATGGCGTCGATGTGCTGCTCGCGCAGTTCCTCGTTGCGCACGCCCAGCCCCTCGCGCGGCGCCAGCGCCAGCACGCCGACCTTGCCCTGGTGGCGGTTGCGGTGGACGTCGTACGCGGCCTGGCCGGTCTCCTCCAGGGAGTAGACCTTCGACAGCGTGGGGTGGATCTTGCCCTTGGCGACCAGCCGGTTGGCCTCCCACGCCTCGCGGTAGTTGGCGAAGTGCGAGCCCACGATCCTCTTCAGCGACATCCACAGGTAGCGGTTGTCGTACTCGTGGTTGTAGCCGGAGGTGGAGGCGCAGGTGACGATCGTGCCGCCCTTGCGGGTCACGTACACCGAGGCGCCGAAGGTCTCGCGGCCCGGGTGCTCGAAGACGATGTCCACGTCCTCGCCGCCGGTGAGTTCACGGATGCGCTTGCCGAACCGCTTCCACTCGCGCGGGTCCTGGTTGTGCTCGTCCTTCCAGAACCTGTAGCCCTCGGCGTTGCGGTCGATGATCGCCTCGGCACCCATCTTCCGGCAGATGTCGGCCTTCTGCTCGTTGGAGACGACACAGATCGGGTTGGCGCCGCCGGCCAGCGCGAACTGCGTGGCGTACGAGCCGAGTCCGCCGCTGGCGCCCCAGATCAGCACGTTGTCGCCCTGCTTCATGCCGGCGCCGTTGCGCGAGACGAGCTGGCGGTACGCGGTGGAGTTGACCAGGCCGGGAGCCGCGGCCTCCTCCCAGCTGAGGTGCTGCGGTTTCGGCATCAGCTGGTTGGACTTGACGAGTGCGATCTCCGCCAGGCCGCCGAAGTTGGTCTCGAAGCCCCAGATGCGCTGCTCGGGGTCGAGCATCGTGTCGTTGTGGCCGTCCGAGGACTCCAGTTCGACCGAGAGGCAGTGGGCGACGACCTCGTCGCCGGGGTGCCAGGCGTTGACGCCGGGACCGGTCCGCAGGACGACGCCCGCCAGGTCGGAACCGATGACGTGGTACGGCAGGTCGTGGCGCCTGGTGAGCTCGCTGAGCCTTCCGTAGCGCTCCAGGAAGCCGAAGGTGGACATCGGCTCGAAGATCGAGGTCCACACGGAGTTGTAGTTGACCGAGCTCGCCATGACGGCGACCAGGGCCTCGCCGGGCCCGAGTTCGGGCACCGGGACCTCGTCGAGGTGCAGCGACTTGCGGGGGTCCTTGTCGCGGGTGGAGAGCCCGTGGAACATCTCGGTCTCGTCCTTGTGCACGGTCACCGCGCGGTACGACTCAGGAATGGACAGGGCCGCGAAGTCCGCGGCTGTGCTGTCCTGCGATTGGATCGCGTCCAGGATTTCCTTCACGGTGTGCCTCCGGCGGATGGGGGCGCTGAGGGATCGCTTGAGAGTCCCTGCGAGCAAGAGGGGAGCGGTGTGGTGTGGAGGTGGTGCCGTCGGTTCGGCTGTCAAAGCTTCGGCTTGCTCTGTGGAGCAGAAGGGGTTGCCTGTGACGCAGGCGTCCGGGCGCGCAGGCAAATCGCTTGCGGGGACAGCCGGCGTACGTGAGATCTCAGCACGCCGGCCGCCCGGACAACTTCAACGTATGGCACTCCGTGACACCTGGCAAGGCACTCGGTGCCAACAATTTCTCTCACTTGTCACCCGCAGGGCACCGATGAGCGGTGAGGGGGGTGTTTCGCAGGGATATGCCGGGTAGGTGAGGGCGAATGATCGATCAGTGAGACCGGTACACATAGGGGGTCGTGGTGCTCAGGGCCACGAATCCGAGCCGCCGGAGGATCGGGCTGCTCATGTCGGAGGCATCGACCTGAAGGTAGCGGTAGCCGCGCTCCGCCGCGATCCGGGCGCGGAAGGCCACCAGGGCCCGGTAGACGCCCTTCCCGCGCCACGCCTCGACCGTTCCGCCGCCCCAGAGCCCCGCGAAGCCCGTGCCCGGGTACAGCTCCATCCGGGCCGAGCTCACCGGCTCGTCGCCCACCATGGCGAGGACGCCGACGAAGCCGTCCGGATTCTCGGCCAGCCTGGCCAGCACCTGATGCCGCAGCCGCGACCAGTCCGAGCCGAACGCCCGCTCATGGGCGCGGGCCATCAGCTCCACGTCCTCCGCGTCACTCACGGTGCGCAGCCGCACGCCGTCGGGGAGTTCCACCGCCGTCGAGAGGTCCGCGACCGGGGCGACCAGCAGGGTCTCCGGCTCCTCCGCCTCGAAACCGGCCGCCAGAAGCCTGTGCGCCAGATCGGCCGGCCGGTCGTGCGCGTACAGCTTCCACTCGAACTCGCCGTGCCCGAGCGCCGCGTAGTGCGCCACCTGGGCCGCGATCACCGCGTCCGCCCGTGCGGGATCCAGGTCCGGGGCCGACCAGACGACGCCGTTCCAGTCGTCGGCCGTGCCGACCTGCCGTACGACGTCACCGGTGCGCTCGACCCGGACGCCGGGGCCGTCGGGGCGGGCGTGCTCGCGCATCTCGCGGTCGAAGAGGGCCAGCAGTGCTTCGTGATCATGATTCATCCGCCCACCACAGCACCGGTGCGCGGCTGCGGCAACCAGGATTCGGCGGTGGTGCGGGCGTGCCGGCCGGCACGCCCCGGTCAGCGGTCCTGGAGCGCCTGCTGGATCGTGCGCATCACTTCGTCGAGCGGCGCGTCAGTGCGCGCCACGGCGACCAGCACCTCGCCCTGGGACGTCACCGAGGCGGCCGGCTGCTTCGCGGGCTCGGCGCCGACGGTCCGGCCGGCCCCGATGCCGGTCCCGAAGGTGTCGCGGACGATCGCGAAGGCATGGTCGAGCTGAGCCTCGACGTCACCCTCGCCGCCCGCCCGCAGCCAGCGGCGCAGCACATGGTTGTGCGCGGTGACCACGGCGGACGCCGCGACCTCCGCCAGCAGCGGGTCGTCGTTGCCGACGTGGTGGTCGCGCTCGTCGAAATGGCCCAGCAGATAGCGGGTGAACAGCCGCTCGTAGCGGGCCACCGAGGCGATCTCCGCCTCGCGCAGGGTGGGGACCTCGCGGGTCAGCTTGTAACGGGCCACGGAGACCGCGGGCTTGGCCGCGTACATCTTCATGACTTCCTTGATGCCGCGGCAGACGGTGTCGAGGGGGTGCTCGTGCGCCGGTGCGGCATTGAGGACGGCCTCGGCCCTGACGAGGGTGTCGTCGTGGTCCGGGAAGATCGCCTCTTCCTTGGAGCGGAAGTGCCGGAAGAAGGTCCGCCGGGCGACTCCGGCGGCGCCCGCGATCTCGTCGACCGTCGTTGCCTCGTACCCCTTCGTGGCGAAGAGTTCCATCGCCGCGGCGGCCAGTTCACGGCGCATTTTGAGCCGTTGGGCGGCGGCGCGCGTGCCTGCGGCACTTTCCGGGGCGTCGGGCGCGGCGGAGACACGGGGGGACCTGGCGGGCTGGGACATGGTGTGAACGTACTGCATCGGGTCGGGGGAGTGCGCCCGTGGGGGCGGGCCGCCCGAAGGATCGAGCAGCCCTCCCCACCCCGCCCCCGGCCCGGAGGGGCCGACGGCGGGTTCCGCGGCGTCGCGGACCCTCTCAGCGCCGGGCATGTTCGCGGAAGCCGCGCCCCGTCTTGCGGCCGAGGCAGCCGGCGGCCACCAGATGTTCGAGCAGCGGAGCCGGAGCCAGACCCGGGTCGCGGAACTCGCTGTGCAGCACCTTCTCGATGGCCAGGGAGACATCGAGCCCGACGACGTCGAGCAGTTCGAACGGGCCCATCGGGTAGCCGCCGCCCAGCTTCATCGCGGCGTCGATGTCGTCGAGGGTCGCGTAGTGCTCCTCGACCATCTTGATCGCGTTGTTGAGATACGGGAACAGCAGCGCGTTCACGATGAAACCGGCCCGGTCCCCGCAGTCCACCGGGTGCTTGCGGACCTTGGCACAGACCTCACGGACGGTGGCGTGGACGTCGTCGGCGGTGAGCACCGTACGGACCACCTCGACCAGCTTCATCGCCGGCGCCGGGTTGAAGAAGTGCATCCCGATCACGTCCTGCGGACGCGAGGTGGCCCGCGCGATCGCCACGACCGGCAGCGACGAGGTGGTGGTGGCGAGGACGGCACCCGGCTTGCAGACCTTGTCCAGGGTCCCGAACAACTGCTGCTTGACCGCCAGGTCCTCGGCGACGGCCTCCACCGCGAGATCGACATCGGCGAAGGCGTCCAGCGAACCGGCCGCGGTGATCCGGGCCAGGGCCCCGTCCCGCGCCTCGGCCGTCAGCCGCCCCTTGGTGACGGAACGCTCCAGCGACTTGGCGATCCGGCCCTTCGCCGTGTCCGCCTTCTCCTGGCCGCGGGCGGCGAGCACCACGTCGTACCCGGCCTTCGCGAAGACCTCGGCGATCCCCGAGGCCATCGTCCCGGAACCCGCGACACCCACCGAACGCACCGTACGCCCGGCCACCGCCGACCGGTCGTCCTGCGGGGTCAGCGCGTCCGGCATCACGGTCTGGCTGCCGGACGCCTCGTACGTGTAGAAGCCGCGGCCCGACTTGCGGCCGGTCAGCCCCGCCTCGCTCAGCTGCCGGAGAACGGGCGCCGGGGCGTGCAGCCGGTCGTGCGACTCGGAGTACATCGCCTCCAGGACGGTACGGGCGGTGTCGACCCCGATCAGGTCGAGGAGGGCGAGCGGTCCCATCGGCAGACCGCAGCCGAGCTTCATCGCCGCGTCGATGTCCTCCCGGGAGGCGTAGTTGGCCTCGTACATCGCGGCGGCCTGGTTGAGGTACCCGAACAGCAGCCCGTCGGCGACGAAGCCCGGCCGGTCGCCGACCGCGACCGGCTCCTTGCCCAGGCTGCGGGCGAGCGCGGTGACCGCCTCGACGGCCGGCGGCGCGGTCAGCACCGAGGACACCACCTCGACCAGCTTCATCGCCGGTGCCGGGTTGAAGAAGTGCAGACCGAGCACGCGCTCGGGGCGCAGCGATTCGGCGGCCAGCCGGGTCACCGAAAGGGCGTTGGTGCCGGTCGCCACGATCGCGGTGGGGGAGACGATCGCGTCGAGCTCCCGGAAGACCTGCTGCTTGATCTCGTACGACTCGGGCACGACCTCGATGACCAGCTCCGCCTCCGCGGCGGCCCGGAGGTCGGCGAAGGTACGGAACCGGGCGAGGACATCGCTCCGCTCCTCCTCGGTGATCCGCTCGCGCCGCACCGCGCGGGCGGTCGAGGCTTCCAGGGCGGCGACGGCCTGACGGGCGGCCGCGTCGCTGATGTCGATGCCGATGACCTCGTGGCCGGCGCGGGCCAGGACCTCGGCGATGCCGGTGCCCATGGTGCCGAGGCCGACGACGGCAATGGTGCTGAGCGGGGTGTCCATCACGGGACTCCAGAGAATGAGTGACGACTGTGAGGAGGCACGGCGCGCACTGAGAGGGAGAACCGGCGCGACACGTGCGGGAATTGCGTGTCGTGGTACTCGGGGCCGGGGCGCGATGAGCACGCCAGGACCCGGAAGGGGCGACGGACTCTGTCCCGGAGTCACGTCTCGCAAAACTGCCGAACCGACAAGCACTCCGGGTGGCTGCGTCACCAGGCCACCGGAGCAAGCGGGGATCGTGTCCCGCTCACATGAGGTTAACTGCTCGGTAACGAGCGCGCCAGCCCCCGGCCGTTGTGCGCCATGCCACATTCCCCCCGCCCCTCGATACGCAGAGTCCCCGCCGATACGCTGACGGTCATGGACGAGGAGTTCCGGTCGCTGGCGGACCGGCTTGCTGACGAGGCGGACGCGGCGGGGGAGTCGGCGGCGTACCGCGGACTGCTCGCCACCGAGGACGAGGAGGAGCTGGCCCGCGTCCTGGTGGAACGCGAACGCCCGCTCTGGGCCCGCGAGATGGCCGCCTTCCGGCTCGGCTGCGGCGGAGACCGGCGGGCCTTCGAGGCTCTGGTCCTGCTGCTCAACCACCGCGACCCGGAGCGGTGTGTCTCCGCCGCCCACGCCCTGGTGTGCCTCGGCGACCCCCGCACACCCCGGGCCGCCGCCGCCCTGGCGACCAACACCCTGCGCACCGCGTACGCCCTGCACCCGGTGCGGCTGCTCACCGCGCTGCGGGCCCCGGAGTCCGTACCGGCGCTGATGAGCACCCTGGAACGGCTGCTCGCCCCGGACGGCCCGTACTGGCGGGTGGCGCTCGCCTGTGTGGAGGGGCTCGGGCAGCTGGGGGACGAGCGGGCCCGCCCGCTGCTGGCGGCCGCTCTGCCGCACCCCAGGCTGGGCGGCGCGGCCCGCGACGCGCTCGGCCGGCTGGGCGCGTCGTGAGGAAGCGCCGGGCTCAGGAGGCGGCGGGGCCGCCGAGAGCGCGTACGTACCGCACTTCGGGCACGAGCGCGCCGTCCGCCTCGAAGGACTCCTCGGCGCCGTCGGGACGGAAGCCCGCGCGCTCGTAGAAGCGGCGGGCCGGGGTGTTCTCCTTCAGGACCCACAGCGCCAGGTCCGGGAAGCCGTCGGCTGCGGTGCGGGTGAGTGTCTCCGCCATCAGGGCGCGGCCCGCCCCGGTCCCGATCTGCTCGGGCGCCACGTAGAGCGCGTACAGCTCGCCCCGCGCGAGCGGCTTGCCGTTCTCCCGGTACGGCCCGTAGCAGGCCCAGCCGATGACACCGAGGCCCGGCCGTTCGGCCACCACGTTCACGATCGTGCTGCTCCCGGTGAAGGACGCGCGGCGCCGCTCCACGTCCTCGGCGACGGCGAGGCCCATGTCGTCCAGGTACGACTGCGGCACCAGCCCCGCGTACGCGGCCTGCCAGCCGCGTACCCGGACCCGAGTGACCGCCTCGCAGTCGTCGACGGTCATGTCCCGCACACGTATGTCGGAGGGCAGGGCGGCCGTGGTCCTTGTCGTCATACGGGCCATCCTGGCGCATCCGCCAGGATGGCCCGTACGCGAGTCGGGCCGCGGGCCGCCGTCAGCCGCGGAAGCCGAGCAGCCCGTGCAGGGTGCTGCCCCTGCTGCCGGAATCCGTTCCCCGGGCCGACTTCACCGCCGCCCTGCCGGTCAGCGGTTTCGGGTCGGGAGACTTGGCGCAGACCGCGTCCGCGTCGGCCCGGATGCCTTTGCCGCGCGGGACGGTGCCCTTGTCGAGATAGTCCGCCAGATAGGTGTCCAGGCAGTCGTTGCCGCTCAGTGTGATGCCGTGATTGCCGCCGCCCTGCTCGACCACCAGGCTGGAGTCGCGCAGCTTGCGGTGCAGGGTGACTCCACCCTCGTACGGTGTGGCCGCGTCCTCGGTGGCCTGGAAGAGCAGCACCGGCGGCAGGCTGTCGTTGGAGACCCGTACCGGGTTCAGCGGCTCCACCGGCCAGTCGGCGCACGGGGCGTTGTACCAGGTGTTGTTCCAGGTGAAGAAGCGTGCCTTGTCGTGCACCTTCCAGCTGTCGTTGCGCCAGGTGTTCCATTGACGGGGCCACTGGGTGTCGCGGCACTGCACGGCCGAGTAGACCGAGTACCCGTTGTCGGCCTTCGCGTCGACCGCGCC
The DNA here is from genome assembly GCF_042882135.1 of Streptomyces sp. NPDC058240. Taxonomy (NCBI): domain Bacteria; kingdom Bacillati; phylum Actinomycetota; class Actinomycetes; order Kitasatosporales; family Streptomycetaceae; genus Streptomyces; species Streptomyces sp. NPDC058240. Next base: position 266,206 of record NZ_JBHVWT010000006.1, on the reverse strand, counting down.
GAACTTCTTGTACGCCTTCACGAGCGCGTCCTGGTCCTGGTCGTTCACATACGCCGCGAACGCATCGGCCAGATAAGGCCAGTAGCCGTTGTAGTAGCCGCCGGGCAGGAAGGTGTCCTCCAGCTCGCTCGCCCCGATCTTCCCGCCCGCGGGGTGCGCCTTGACGGCGGCACGCATCGCGTACCAGGCATCCTCGACCTTCGCCGGGTCGCTGCCGAGCCGGTACGTGGTGTCGTGCTTCGCGACCCAGGCGGCGAACGCCTTGTGGCGGGCGTCGAAGGCGTAGTTCTGGCCGATGTTGTCGTCGTACCAGACGCCCTCCGGGTCGACGTTCGAGTCGAGGACCAGGCGCCGCACCCGCTCCGGGAACAGCTTGGCGTACACCGCGCCGAGGTAGGTCCCGTACGAGTACCCGAAGTAGTTGAGCTGCTGGGAGCCGGTTGCCTGCCGGATCACATCGAGGTCCTTGGCGGCGCTGACCGTGTCCATGTAGGGCAGCAGATCCGGGTACTTCTCGCCACATGCCTGCGCGAACGAACGGGCCCGGTTGCGGTTGGCCTCCTCGACCGCGAGCGAGTCCGGCACCGAGTCGGGGCGCAGTGGATCGAAGTACTTCGGTACGCAGTCCAGCGCGGGCTCGCTCTTGCCGACGCCGCGCGGGTCGAACCCGATCACGTCGTACTGCGCGGCAACCGACTTCGGCAGCGAGGACGCCACGAAGCCGGCCATCGAGAGGCCGCTGCCCCCGGGGCCGCCCGGGTTGACGAGCAGGGGACCCTGGAAGGTCTTCGCGGTGTGCGGAATCCGGGACAGGGCGAGGGTGATCTGCCGACCCGACGGATCGTCATGATCGAGCGGCGTACTCACCGATGAGCACTGCAGGCTCGGGTACGACTTGGTGCCGCAGTCGGTCCATCTGAGCTCGGCTGCGGTGTGCTGCGCACCGTTGTCGGCGGTCGCCGGGGGCGGTGCGGCGGTCACCAGACCGGCAACCGTCGCACCGACGGCGAACAGAATTCCTGAACGTTTCGTCATATGGCCTCCCGTGGTGGGGGAAACACGGCTGCGGGTGGCGCAGCCCCCGCCGCATGCTCCCCGCATTTGCGCCAGGAAGGACCTGTTGTGTCAAGAGTTGACCCGTTTGCCCGCGTTGGTTACGTCAGAGCCTCCGCGACGGTTCCGGCAGATCAGAGCAGGGTCAGCTGGGTGGGCCCGGGGCCGTCGAGCGGCGCGTGCTGTTCCTTCCGTGCCGGGAGCCGTCGGGCCGCGCCGCGGTGCGAGGGCCCGATGCCGAATTCGGCCGCCAGCTCGTGGACGTACCGGGTGATGCGGCGCTGGTACCGCTTGGGCGCGTAGGCCCCCTCGGCGTACAGCCGCTCGTAGCGCCGCACCAGATGGGGGTGGTGGTTCCCGAGCCACTGTATGTACCACTCCCGGGCGCCGGGCCGCAGATGGAGGACGAGCGGGGTCACCGAGGTCGCCCCGGCGGCGGCGATGGCGCGGACCGTGGCGCGCAGCTGGTCCGGATGGTCGCCGAGGAACGGGATGACGGGGGCCATCAGTACGCCGCAGTCGATGCCGTGCTCGCTCAGGGTGCGGACGGCGTCGAGGCGGCGCGCGGGGGAGGGGGTGCCGGGCTCGACGGTGCGCCACAGTGCGTCGTCGACGAAGCCGACCGAGACGGAGATGCCGACGTCGGTGACCTCGGTCGCCTGCCGCAGCAGGTCCAGATCGCGCAGGATCAGCGTTCCCTTGGTCAGGATCGAGAACGGGTTGGCGTGATCACGCAGGGCCGCGATGATGCCGGGCATCAGCCGGTACCGGCCCTCGGCGCGCTGGTAGCAGTCGACATTGGTGCCCATCGCGATGTGCGCGCCGTGCCAGCGGCTGGACGCGAGCTGGGCGCGCAGCAGCTCCGGGGCGTTGGTCTTGACGACGATCTGGGAGTCGAAGCCGAGGCCGGTGTCGAGATCCAGATAGCTGTGGGTCTTGCGCGCGAAACAGTAGACACAGGCGTGCGAACAGCCCCGGTACGGATTGACCGTCCATTCGAACGGCATCCGCGATGCGCCCGGTACCCGGTTCACGATCGAGCGGGCCCGGATCTCATGGAAGGTGATCCCCCGGAACTCGGGGGTGTCAAAGGTGCGCGTGGTCACCGCGTCGGCGGTGAAGAGCGCGCTGTTCCCGGTCGTGGCGGGGTTCTCGACCAGATTGTCCCAGCGCATGGACGCCTCCTCGGTAGCACTGGACAGAGAATAGAACACTTGGTGTGCCACGAATGCGGAAAGGGTTCGAATTGTAGGAAGAATTCTGGAAGCAATGCTTCACGAGAGATGAAGGATTGGCCCTTCGGAACCGCCCTGCGGGGGGAGGTTTCAAACCGCCACATGCTGCGGGAGTGGTAACGCGACCGTGGTGAGCGATGTGGAAAAGGCGCCTCAAGGCGTCAGGTAGGGATTAGGAAGACGAACGCAAGTGAACCGCTGATGAAGTGTCGTTATCTATAAGGTGGCATCAAAACCGGGGGAATCATGTGTCCTCCGGGAGGAGTCTGGCGGAAACCCGTTTACTGGCCAGGCGGTGTCCGGCATGAAGGCGGCGTGAGCCTAATCTGCTGCTCTTGTGAGGAACGTGGGAAGGCGTGTCTCGATACTGCTCCTGGTTTTGGGAGCGAGAGGGAGAGCCCCAAGCGGAGGTCCCGCGAGGGGCGGAGTACCGATGCGGGAGACGCTGGCGGACCAGCTCGTAGTAGTGGGGAAGCACCTGTAATGGGTGTGGAGCGAAGGGGCTGGGTCATTCGTAGCTATGTATGTCTGGTCAACCGGATGTTCTCCGGGAGGAGCCGATGAACAAGCTGAAGTCACCGAACAAGCCGTTTGACATTTCCAAGTGGGAAGTCATGGAGGCTTTCCGAGACGTCAAAAAGAATCAGGGCGCATCTGGAGTGGATGGTCAGTCCATTGACGAGTTCGAGAAAGACTTACGGGGAAACCTGTACAAGCTCTGGAATCGAATGTCGTCAGGGACGTACTTTCCTCCGCCGGTGCGTGCAGTTGAGATTCCGAAGCAGCACGGGAGCGGGACTAGGATGCTCGGCATTCCTACCGTTGCCGACAGGGTTGCGCAGACTGTAGTGGCACGGCATCTGGGAATCCGAGTGGATCCAATTTTCCACGAGGACTCATACGGGTATCGGCCACGAAAGTCAGCCCTGCACGCGATCGAAACGTGCCGGCAGCGCTGTTGGAAGCGTGACTGGGTCATCGATTTGGATATCCAGAAGTTCTTCGACAGCGTGCGCTGGGACCTGGTCGTCAAGGCTGTGCAGGCTCACACTGACGCCGTCTGGGTGAAGTTGTATGTAGAACGGTGGCTGCGTGCACCGCTTCAACTGCCCGATGGCTCCTTGCAGATGCGGGACCGAGGGACCCCCCAGGGGTCGGCGGTCTCGCCCGTTCTCGCGAACCTGTTCATGCACTACGCGTTCGATACCTGGCTCACGAGGGAGTACCCGGGGCTGGAGTTCGAACGCTACGCGGATGACGCGGTTGTTCACTGCGTCTCCCTCCGTCGGGCCCAGGAGGTCCTGGCGGCGTTGGAGGACAGGATGGAAGAAGTCGGGCTGCGGTTGCATCCCGACAAGACCAGGATTGTGTACTGCAAGGACTCGAACCGGCGCGGCTCGTATGAGCACACGTCGTTCACGTTCCTTGGATACACCTTCCAGGGCCGTGAGGCGTGGTCGCGGCGCACGGAGAGGTGCTACACCAGCTTCCTGCCTGCGATCAGCAAGGATGCCCTGAACAAGATCAGCAGTGAAGTTCGCTCCTGGCGACTCCACAAGCAGGTCAGAGCGACGTTCCATGAGCTCGCGCGGCGGGTCAACCCCATCGTGCGGGGCTGGATCCAGTACTACGGGGCCTTCTACGGCTCCAAGCTGGTTCCCCTCCTCCTGCGCATCAATGCCTACTTGTTGCGCTGGATCAGGAAGAAGTACAAGCGGTTCCATTCGTTCAAGAAAGCTCACGCGTGCTGGCAGCGCATCACCCGCCAGCACCCGAGGCTCTTCGCCCACTGGGCGCTGAACCCGAGAGCTTGGTGACCAGGATGACAAGAGCCGTGTGAGCTGAGAGGTTCACGCACGGTTCTGTGGGAGCCCGGAGGTGAGATTCCTCCGGGCCACCCGACTTCCCTTGATCGTTTTCTCCCCTTCGTCCCGGACCGGATTTTGAGCGGCGTGCCGGAGGTGATTGGCTCAGCACACCCCCGAACAACCGAGTGCTGGAGGAACAGCCATGGCGCAGGTCGAGGCCACGACAGAGCGAGTCATCGCGGCGGACGCGGAGACGGTGTTCGACGCGCTGGCCGACTACAAGGAGGTCCGGGGCAAGGTGCTGCCCGGACACTTCAGCGAGTACGAGGTGCGTGAGGGCGGTGACGGCGAGGGCACCCTCGTCCACTGGAAGCTCCAGGCCACCAGCAAGCGGGTGCGCGACTGCCTGCTGGAGGTCACCGAGCCCACCGACGGCCGGCTCGTGGAGAAGGACCGCAACTCCTCGATGGTCACCACCTGGACCGTCACCCCGGCCGGTGAGGGCAGGTCGAAGGCCGTCGTCTCGACCGTCTGGAACGGTGCCGGCGGCATCGGCGGATTCTTCGAGAAGACCTTCGCGCCCAAGGGGCTCGGGCGGATCTACGACGAGCTGCTGCAGAACCTCGCCGCCGAGGTCGAGAAGTAGCCCGACCCGCTCTTGACCGGCCTCACCGGTTCGGGTGGTTTTCTCGGCCCGCCGGTTGTGCGCCGTAGTGGCTCCCACCGGGAGTTAAGCCCTCCGAGTACGCCGTCGGCGCCCCCCGTCGCGTTTGCCCTCCCTCGTCGCGCGATGCGAGAAAAGGGCGGCGCAGATGCGACGAGGGGAGCAGCACGTGGTGGGTGGGATCACTCTGTTGGAGGAGGAGCCGGGCGGCGCGGGGACCGCCGAGGCGCCCGCCGGGCCGCCCCCGCCGCCGCCTGCCGAGGCCGCGCCGGCACAGGCGGCCCCCGCCCCGTCCGGCGTACCGGAGACCAACCCCCGCCGCATCCGGCTGATCTTCCTCGGGCTGATGCTCACGCTGCTGCTCGCGGCGCTCGACCAGATGATCGTCGCCACCGCGCTGCCGAAGATCGTCGGCGAGCTGCACGGCCTGGAGAAGATGTCCTGGGCCGTCACCGCGTACCTGCTCGCCTCCACGATCGGCCTGCCGATCTACGGCAAGCTCGGCGATCTCTTCGGCCGCAAGGGCGTCTTCCAGTTCGCCATCGTCGTCTTCGTCATCGGCTCCGCGCTCGCCGGCTGGTCCCGCACCATGGACGAGCTGATCGCCTTCCGCGCCGTCCAGGGCATCGGCGGCGGCGGGCTGATGATCGGAGTCCAGGCGATCATCGCGGATGTCGTACCGCCCCGGGAACGCGGCCGGTTCATGGGGCTCATCGGCGCCGCGTTCGGCCTCGCGTCCGTGGCGGGCCCGCTGCTCGGCGGCTTCTTCACCGACCACACCTCCTGGCGCTGGTGCTTCTACATCAACGTCCCGTTCGGCCTGGTCACGCTCGCGGTCATCACCGTCGTACTGAAACTCCCCAGGCCCACCGTCAGGCCCCGCCTCGACATCCTCGGCGCGCTGCTGCTCGCCGCCGCCTCCACCTGCCTGGTGCTGCTGACCAGTTGGGGCGGTACGGAGTACGCGTGGGGCTCGCGCACCATCCTGGGGCTGGGGGCCGGAGCCGCCGGAACGACTCTGCTGTTCCTGGTCGTAGAGCACCGGGCGGCCGAACCCATCATTCCGCTGCGGCTGTTCCGTGACCCGATCTTCAATGTCACCGCGCTCGTCGGGGCGGTCGTCGGGGTGGGGCTGTTCGGGGCCGCCAGCTATCTGCCGACCTTCCTCCAGATGGTCGACGGCGCCACGGCCACCGAATCCGGACTGCTGATGCTCCCGATGATGGGCGGCATCGTCATCGCGTCGGTCGTCTCCGGCCAGCTGATCTCCCGCACCGGCCGCTACCGCATCCACCCGATCCTCGGCGGCGCGTTCTCGGTGGTCGGGATGTGGCTGCTCTCCCGCCTCGAAACCGACACCCCACGCATCGAATACAGCATCGCGCAGGCCGTGCTCGGCATCGGGATCGGGCTGATCATGCCGGTGCTGGTGCTCGCCGTGCAGAACTCCGTCCAGCCCGCCGACATCGGCTCCGCCACCAGTGCCAACAACTACTTCCGGCAGATCGGCGGCAGCGTCGGTGCCGCCGTCTTCGGGACGCTCTTCGCGGGCCGCCTCGCGGACGCGCTCGCCGTCCGCCTGCCGTCCGGTGCCGACCTCCCCGACCCCGAGTCGATCACCCCGCAGCTGGTCCACGCGATGGAGCCCGCGCTGCGCGACAGTTACATCCAGGCGTACGCCGACGCGATGCCGCGGATCTTCCTCTACCTCGTGCCGGTGCTCGCGCTCGGCCTGTTCTTCGCCTTCTTCCTCAAGGAGAAACCGCTGGTGTCCCATCACAGCCCCGAAAGCACTGCCGAGTCCGTGACCGTTCCGGCCGCCCGCACCACCTCGACCACCGAGGCCGCCGCACCGCCGCCCGTCTACCTGTCGGGCGTGCCGGTGTGCGGCAGCGTCCAGCACTCCGACGGTACGAAGGTCCCGCGTGCTGCCCTCACCCTCATCGACGTCCAGGGACAGCAGGTCGGACGGGGCGCGAGCGGGGACGACGGGCGGTACGCGCTGAGCGTGCCCGGCGCCGGTTCGTACGTCCTCATCGCCGCGGCCGGCGGACACCAGCCGCAGGCCGTCAGCGTCACCGTGGGCGAACGGCCCGTCGAGCTCGACGTGGTGCTCGGCGGGGCCGGGCGCCTCGCCGGGACCGTCGTCACCGCCGACGGCATTCCGGTGCGCGATGCCGCCGTCACCCTCACCGATGTCCGCGGCGAAGTCGTCGCCTCCACCCGCAGCGGCCGTGAAGGCGGTTATGTGATCACGGAGTTGGTGGCGGGCGAGTACACCCTCGCCGCCAGCGCCCCCGCCTTCCGGCCCGCCGCGCTGCCGGTGAGCGTGCAGGCGGCCAGGGAGACCCGGCAGGACATCGAACTCGCCGGCGGCGCGGTGCTGCGCGGCATCGTACGGGCGAGCGGCGGCCGACCCGTCGAGGACGCCCGGGTCACCCTCCTGGACGCGGCGGGCAATGTGGTCGACACACTCACCACGGGGCCCGACGGGGCATTCCGGTTCGTGGACCTGTCCACCGGCGAGTACACGGTGATCGCGGCTGGATACCCGCCCGTGGCCACCGTGCTCCAGGTCGCGGGCGGCGGACGCACCGAACGCGACCTCCAACTCGGGCACGAGGACTGACCGTCCGGAGGAACGCCGGGCCGGCCGGTGGCTCCCCGGCCGCCCCGGCGCCGCGGCCGGACCGCTCCGTGCGCGCACCGGTGCGCCGGGCGTAGCACCCCGGACCGCGATCGGGCCGATGACCGGCGGGCGCCGGCCGCGGGGCCGTACCATGCCCCGTTCTTCCAGTGCATGGTCACCGGTGAGCCGGTCCTCATCCCGCACGTCAGCGAGGAGCTGAGCAACCGGATCTCGGGCGAGTTCGAGAAGCGCGACCTGTGCCCGCTGATCACCCACCGGTCGCTGCTCATCGTGCCGCTCAAGGCCCGTGACGTGGTGCTCGGCTTCATGGTCCTGATGCGCCGTCCCGGCCGTGAGCCCTTCGACGACATGGACCGACAGCATGCTGCCCCAGGTCGCACCCCGGATGGCGGGCTGCGACATCGCCACCCGCTATCTGCCCGGTGCCCGGCTCGGAAGGATCGGCGGCGACTGGTTCGATTCGGTGAAGCTGCCCGGCTCCCGGACCGCGCTCGTCGTCGGCGACGTCATGGGGCACGGCCTCAACTCGGCCGCGATGATGGGCCGGTTGCGTACCGTGGTGCTGACCATGGCCACCATGGAGATGCCGCCGGCCCAACTGCTGCGCAACCTCGACGACCTGGCGCAGCGCCTCGGTGAGCTGTATCTGGCGACCTGCCTCTACGCCGTCTACGACCCGATCCGCTCCGAGGTCCGGATCGCCGACGCCGGTCACATCCCGCCCGTGCTCGTCCGTGATGCCGAGGACGGCCGGGCCGAACTCCTGACCCTGCCCACCGGCGCCCCGATCGGTGTGGGCGGCGTCGCCTTCGAGACCGCGACCGTGCGGGTGCGGCCCGGCGACCGTCCGGTCCTGTGCACCGACGGCCTCGTCGAGGTGCGCGGTCAGGACATCGGCGCCGGGCTCGCCGCGCTCTGCGCCTCCGCGGCCCACCCCGCCGCCTCCATGGACGACGCCTGCGACACGATCATCCGGGCCCTGAACCCGAGCGGCGGACGCAAGGACGACGTGGCGTTGCTGATGGCCCGGCTGAACGGCATCCCGGACAGGGACGTCGCCGAATGGCAACTCGCCCTGGATCCGCGCGAGGTGGCGGGATCCCGGCGCCTGGTGCGCGGGAAACTGCTCGACCGGGAGCTGCCGGACGCGGTGGAGGCGGCCGAGCTGATGGTCAGCGAGCTCGTGACCAACGCGGTGAAGCACGGCCGGTGCCATCACATCGGGCTCCGTCCGGTCCGCACCGGTGCCCTGCTGTGCGAGGTCAGCGACGACGAACCCGCCCCGGCCACACTGCTCGACGCCGCCTCCCACGACGAGTCGGGCCGCGGCCTGCTCCTGGTGAGCAGCCTCGCCCGCGAATGGGGCACCAGCACCACGGCGGCCGACGCTCCTTCCCCGAGCTCTCGGCTCCGCTCGAGCAGGGGAGACCCCATCCGCCTCCCTCCTCCGCCTTGCGATGCACGGCACCGGACCCCGCTCCCTGATCCGGCCTGATCCAAACGCAAGACCCTGGCCCGGGGGTTCGGCGGCGGTCCGGTCAGGGGCGGCCCGCCGCCGGTGCCGCGGACCGGTCGCCGTAGCGGTGGGCCCACGGCAGGGCCTCCTCCAGTGCGGCCGATACGCCGAGCAGGAGGTCCTCGCGGCCCCAGCCTGAGGTGAGCGAGACCCCGAGCGGCAGGCCCTGCGAACTCCAGCCCAGCGGAAGGCTGATGGCCGGGAACCCGGTGGCGTTCGCCAGGACGGTGTTGCCCGTGAACGCGGTCATCGCGGCCAGCTCCGCCGCCGGGTCCGCGTCGTTGCGCAGCTGCCCGACGAGCGTCGGCGGGGTCGTCACGGTCGGGGTGATCACCACGTCCGCGTTCGCGTGGTCGAGCGACCAGGCGCGGGCGCGGGCCTGGACGACACCGATCGCGACGGCCAGCTCGCCCGCGGTGAACTCCTGGGAAAGGGACCGGAGATGGCGGACGATCGGGCGCAGGGACGACTCGTCGAACGCCATGGTCCTGGACCCGACCAGCGCCGTGAACATCACCTGGAAACCCTCGGTGAGCTCGGGGTCCGGCGCCTGGTCCCGGGCGAACACGTCATGGCCGAGCCCGGCCAGCGTACGGGCGGTGAGTTCGGCGGCGGCGGCGACCTCGGGATCCACGGGAGAGCCCGAGACCGACCCCTGGGCGAGCGCGATCCGTAGCCGTGGCACGGGTGCGTCGCACGCGCGCTCGTAGCTGTCGACCCGGGGCGGATGCACGGTGCCGACGCCGGTACGGGTGGTCAGCGCGTCGAGGAACGCGGCGGTGTCGCGGACGGTGCGGGCGAGCGGACCCCGTACGGAGAGCCCCATCCCGTCATTGCCGGCCGGGCCCGCGGTGACGAGTCCGCGGCTGGGTTTGAGCCCGACCACCCCGCAGGCGCTCGCGGGGGAGCGCACCGAACCGGCGGTGTCGCTGCCCTGCGCGATCGGCACCATCAGTGCGCCGACCGCCGCGGCCGCGCCGCCACTGCTGCCGGCCGCGCTGCGGGTGAGGTCGAAGGGACTGCGTGCCGGGGCGGACACCTCGGGCTCGGTGTAGCAGGCCGCTCCGAATTCGGGAACGGTGGTCTTGCCGAGGCTGATCAGCCCGGCGTCGGCCATGACCTCGACGATCTCGTCGTTGTGCCCGGGAATCCAGTCGCGGAACAGCGCGGAACCCAGCGTGGTGCGCACGCCCTCGGTGGCCTCCAGATCCTTGACCGCGGTGGGCACGCCGAACAGGCGCGGCAGTCCGGAGCGGTCCGCCGTGCGCAGGACGCGTTCGGCCCCGGCCGCCGCGACGCGGGCCCGGTCGGCCGACACGGTGGTGAACGCCCCCACCCGGTCGCCGTCCCCGATCCTGGCCAGCAGATGGTCCACGACTTCGGTGGGACTTGTTTCGCCGCGCTCGTAGGCGGCGGCCAGCTGAAGAGCGGTGAGGTCGTGCAATTCCGTCATGGGCGCTCCCATTGCCGTTTCGTTACGCGTATCGATATGGTGCGGGCATGGTGGGCGAGAAGGCAAGCACTCCCAAGAACGGCCGTCCCCGGGCGGTGACGCTCGACGCGATCCTGGACGCGGCGACCGAACTGGCCGACGACCAGGGGCTCGATGCCGTGAGCTTCCGCGCGCTGGCCGACCGGCTGGACGTGTCACCGATGGCGATCCATCGCACGACGGGCGGTATCGACGCGCTCCAGCACGCGTTGGTGTCCCGGATCGTCGGCGAGGTGACCCGGTCGGTGGACTGGCCGGAGGACTGGCGCGGCGTCGTCCGGCTGTTCGCGGACACGCTCCACGACCTGCTCATGCGGCACCCCGTCATCCTGGAGGCGCACCGCCGCGCCTCCCTCGTCGGGCCCGGCGCCGACGACGTCGCGTACCGGGTCGTGGCGGCGCTGCGCAGTGCGGGGCTCGACGAGGAGGCCGCCGCGTACGCGTACGGCACCCTGCACGACTTCGTCACCGGCCATGTGGCGATCCGCCTCGGCCGCGGCGATCTGGAACTGCACCAGGTCCCGCCGGAACGCCGGGCCGCGTCGGTGTTCGCGGACCACCACGACTACGACCGCCGGTTCTCCTTCGGCCTCGACTTCGTCATCGGCGGAATCGCCGCCGCTGCCGCCAACCCCGTAGCCCACGAGGAGCAGAGATGACCCCCTCCCCGCCGGACCTGCCGAAGACGCCGGAGACGGACCTGCCGGAGACGCACCGCCTGACGGCCCCGAACGGGCGCCGCATCACGTACTGCTCCTACGGCGACCCCGCCGCCCCGCCCGTGATCGTGCTCCACGGCACCCCCGGCAGTCGCTACGAGGGCCTCGCGCTGCGGCAGGCGGCGGCGGACGCGGGCCTGCATCTGGTCTTCCCGGACCGTCCGGGCTACGGCGAGACCGACCCTGTGCCCGGCCGGGGCTTCCACCGCTGGAACGACGACTTCGTGGCCCTGCTCGACCACCTCGGCCACGAGCGGGCTCCGCTCGTGGCGATCTCGGGCGGCGGCGGGTACGCGCTCTCGGCGGCCCAGCAGCACCCCGATCGGGTCACGCGACTGATCCTCGCGTGCGCCGCCGTTCCCGGGGCTCCCCGCGAGGCGTACGCGCGCCGGATCCCGCTGGTCAAGTGGCTGAACCGGATCGTCCTCCGGGCCCCGGCGATCGCCCGGCCGATGCTCGCCGGGAAGGGGATCTTCAAGAAGACGAGGCGCGAGCCGAACCTTGACGCCTGGCCCCGTTCCGATCGGCTGATCATGAGCACCCCCGCTTTCCGGGCGCTGTCCGACGTGGACACGGCCGAGGGCCAGCGCCAGGGCGTGGACGCGGCCATCACCGACCTCGCCGGCTACTTCCGCCCGCTGCCGGACCCGCTGGGCTCGGTCTCCGTACCGACCCTGTTCCTGCACGGCGAGGCGGACGGCAACGTCCCCGTCGAGGTGGCGCGGTGGGCGCACGCGCAGATCCCGGGCGCCGAGCTGCGCACCCTCCCCGACGGCGGTCATCTGTTCCTCCTCGCGGACCCGGAGCCGCTCCTGCGGGAACTGACCTGAGCGGTGTGTGCGGCGGTCGTCCTTCACACCCCGTACCGCCGGTGTGAGGATGGCCGTCATGACATGGACGGCACCTCGCATCGCACGTACGACGGTCGACGGCGACCAGCTGAACGTCCCGAGCACCGTGGACGAGCGGGTCATGCTGGACGGCTGGCTCGGGTGGCACCGCGAGACGCTGCTCACCAAGTGCGCCGGGCTGGCTCCGGCACAGCTCGCGCGCACCGCTGCCGAACCGTCGGACCTCACCCTGCTCGGCCTGGTGCGGCACATGGCGGAGATCGAGCGCTGGTGGTTCCGCCGGAGCTTCGCGGGCGAGCCGATCGGTGACGTCTTCACCGGTCCGGGCGACGGTGACGAGGGGATCGAAGGGGGCGACGCCGCGCACGCCGAGCGCGACTTCGCCGCCTTCCGCGCCGAGATCGAGGCGTGCGAGGCCGCCGTGGCGGGGCGCGGCCTCGACGAGACGTTCGTGTCGGCCACCCGTGGCCGGACCGTCAGCCTGCGCTGGGTGTACCTGGTGATGATCCAGGAGTACGCCCGCCACAACGGCCACGCGGACCTGCTGCGCGAGCGGACCGACGGCGCCACGGGCGACTACCCGGTGGGGGGATGATGAGGGACGACTGCTCCGGTCCCGGACCGGGACCGGAGCAGTCGCACACCCCGACGCGTACGGAAGCGCCCCTCAGCCGCCGTCCGTCCCGGGCGGATACACGGCCGCGTGGGCCGACCGGAAGAGGGCGTCGACCTCCTGGCCGCTGAGTCCCTGCGCCCGTGCCTCGTTCAGCCACTCGGCGAGCGAGGTGCGCAGAGGGGACTCGGGGCCCGCCTGGGCCGGGGCGAGCGAGCGGGTGATGAAGGTGCCCGCCCCCTGCCGGACCTCGGCGAGACCCGCGCGCTCCAGCTCGCGGTACGCCTTGAGGGTCGTGTTCGGGTTGACCTTGGTGTCCGCCGCGACCTGTGCGGCCGTGGGCAGCCGGTCCCCCTCCTCCAGGGCGCCCATGCGCAGCGCCTGTTCGACCTGTCGCACGATCTGGAGGTACGTTGCCACTCCGCTGCGCCGGTCGATGCGGAATACGACCACTGCCTTCACCTCCCGTTCGACTGTCGAAACCCTATGCACCTGCGACGGCAGGTCCTAGAGGGGGCGACGGGACACCCGCCACAGGACGAACGCGGTGAGCACGACGGTACCGGCGAGCAGGATGCCCGCCCCGGTCCACTGCATGGCCGGCATCTGGTCGAAGCCGAGGTACTCGTAGACGTTGTTGACGATGCCGTGTTCCTCGACGCACGCGTCGGAGGCCGCCTCGGTCGTCTTGGAGCACAGACCCCAGCCGTAGAGATGGCCGTCGGCGGAACCGATCCAACGGTCCACCTCGGACGACTCGTTCAGCCGCGCGGGCATGTCCGCGTCGAGCGGGTAGGTGATCGTGCGGGTCGGGGCGAGGTGGACGAGCATCTCGTCCCAGAACACCCCGAAGGCCGCGGCGAAGACGAGCGTGATCGCCATGGACGCGAGGATCCGGCGGACCAGCACACCGATGGTGATGCCGGCGGCGGTCAGGAAGAGACACAACGCGGGGAGCATCGGGCCGGTGCTGTCGAAGATCGCCCCGTCCCACCACAAGCCGGGGAACACCGACCGGTAGGGCTTCCACCACCAGGTGAACAGCGCCGAGAGCACCGCACCGGTCACGATCACCGCCGCGTAGCACCAGGCGAACTTCGTCGCCACCCAGCGGCGGCGTGACACGGACTGGGTGGTGACCAGCTGCGCGGTGCCCTGTTCCTGGTCTCCCGCGATCAGCGGGGCGCCGACGAAGACGGCGAGGAGCAGGGGCAGCGCACTCAGCGTGCTGATGGCGAGACCCACACCGTCCGAGTTGATGGTCGGCTGCGCCAGCTCCTTCCCCGGCCAGCCCGCGGCGTCCAGGAAGTCCTTCATGTGGCTGCGCTGGTACACGAGCCAGATCGAGCCGAGGACCGTCACGGCGAGCACGCTGAGCAGCGTGCCCCGGTGCTGGCGCACGACGAGCCAGCTCAGTCCGCGGAGCATGCGGGGCCCGGGGGTGCGCCCGGTCCGGGGGGCGTCGGTCAGGATGGTGTTCATGAGGTGTGGCTCCCTTCGGCCTCGATACGGGCACCGGGTGTGAACAACGGGGGCGCGTCCGGCGAGCGGAGATGCGCCAGCAGCACCTCCTCCAGGCTGGGTTCGGCCACCACCCAGTCACCCGACAGGGGGCCGTTCGTCCGCACCAGCGCGTGGAACTGCCGGCCCTGGACGCGGCACTCGATCACGGTGTGGGGAGCCAGCGCGTCGGCCGGGTTCCCGTCCGGGGCGAGCCCGGTCACCAGCGCGTGGGCCGGGACGAGCGCGTCCGCGTCACCCGCCATCCGGATCCTGCCGCCGGCGAGGACGAGCAGGTAGTCGCACATGTCCTCCAGCTCGGAGAGCATGTGGGAGGACATCACCACCGTGGTGCCGCGCTCGACGGCCTCCGACATCAGCAGGGTGCTCATGTCGTGGCGGGCCAGCGGGTCGAGGTCGGACATCGGCTCGTCGAGCAGCAGCAGGTCGGGCCGCTTGCCGAAGGCCAGCGCGAACGCGACGCGGGTGCGCTGCCCACCGGAGAGAGTGCCCACGCGGGCGTCCATCGGCACCTGGCCCGACCGTACGATCCGCTCCGCCGCGGCCATGTCCCAGCCGGGGTTGAGCTCGCTGCCCATGCGCAGCGTCTCCGCAACGGTGAACCGCTTGAACAGAGGCTTGTCCTGCCCGAGGAACGCGAACTTGGGCATCACCTCGGGATCTTCCACGGGTACGCCGAAGACCCGGAGGTCACCTCCCGTGGGCTGCACCTGACGGGTCGCGATCCCCAGCAGGGTGCTCTTCCCGGCGCCGTTGGGGCCGACGAGACCGCAGATCCGACCGGCCGGCAGCCGGAACGAGATGTCCTGCAGCGCCCAGCCGCGACGGTAGCGCTTACCCAGGCCGCGGGCCTCCAGAGCCCATGCGTCGGACCCGCCGTCCGGAGTGAATGTGTCTGCCATGCACTTCGCCTCAATTCCATTAGTCAATTAATGGAATCATGGTCTGGGGTGGTGGAATGTGTCAAGGCGCGCCGGGTGGCCCCCCGCGGCGGCCGGGGGCGGGTGTCCGTGTTGCGCCTGTTCGGGGCGTGCGTCGCACTCTCTTCGGAGGACTGGACCATTGAACGTATCTGTGGCTCTGGCCTGGCGGTTCTCGGGCGCGTAGCGTGGCCCGGCATGAAGATCCTGATCAGCGCGGACATGGAAGGCGCCACCGGTGTGACCTGGCCGGCCGACGTGCTGCCGGGCACCCCCCAGTGGGAGCGGTGCCGTGCCATGTTCACCTCCGACGTGAACGCGGCGGCGCTCGGCTTCTACGACGGCGGCGCGGACGAGGTCCTCGTCAATGAGGCCCACTGGTCCATGCGCAACCTCCTGCTGGAGCGGCTCGACGACCGGGTCCAGATGCTCACCGGCCGGCACAAGTCCCTCTCCATGGTCGAGGGCATCCAGCACGTCGACGTCGACGCCATCGCCTTCGTCGGCTACCACACGGGCGCCGGCGCGGAGGGGGTCCTCGCCCACACCTACCTGGCGAACTCCATCACCGGGGTCTGGCTCAACGGCGCCCGCGCGAGCGAGGGACTGCTCAACGCGCATGTCGTGGCCGAGTACGGGGTGCCCGTCGTCCTCGTCACCGGCGACGACCTGACCTGCGTGGACGCCGAGGGCTACGCCCCCCGGGCCCGCAAGGTCGCCGTCAAGGACTATGTGTCGCGGTACGCGGCGGTCTGCCGCACCCCGGCCCGCACCGCGGCGGACATCCGCGCCGCGGCGAAGGACGCCGCCGCGCTCGCCGTGCGGCACACACCGGTGGAGGGCGGCCCCTTCACCGTGGAGCTGGAGTTCGACGCCGAACACCTGGCCCAGGCGGCCACCGTCGTCCCCGGGGTGGCGCCCAGCGGCGAACGGCGCGTCGCCTACACCAGCGCGACGATGTACGAAGGTATCCGCACGTTCAAGGCGGTGACGACGATCGTGTCGTCCGCCGTGGAGGAACAGTATGGCTGAGGCGACCCGCCCCCAGGAGAGCGTCGACCAGCAGGCGCTCGACGAATCGGTGACGTTCACTTCCGAACTGATCCGGATCGACACCACCAACCGCGGCGACGGCGACTGCCGCGAGCGCCCGGCCGCCGAGTACGTCGCCGAGCGGCTGGCCGCCGCCGGACTGGAACCCACCCTGCTGGAGCGCACCCCCGGACGCACCAATGTGGTCGCGCGGATTCCCGGCACCGACCCGTCCGCCGACGCCCTGCTCGTCCACGGCCACCTCGACGTGGTCCCGGCCGAGGCGGCCGACTGGTCCGTGCACCCGTTCTCCGGAGAGGTCCGCGACGGTGTCGTCTGGGGGCGCGGTGCCATCGACATGAAGAACATGGACGCGATGGTCCTGGCCGTCGTACGCGCCTGGGCACGGGCCGGGGTCCGCCCCCGCCGCGACATCGTGATCGCGTACACCGCCGACGAGGAGGCCAGCGCCGACGACGGCTCCGGCTTCCTCGCCGACCGGCACGCCGAACTGTTCGAGGGCTGTACGGAGGGCATCAGCGAATCCGGCGCCTTCACCTTCCACGCCGGACCGGACATGCCGCTCTACCCGATCGCCGCGGGCGAGCGCGGCACCGCCTGGCTGAAGCTCACCGCGCACGGCAAGGCCGGGCACGGCTCCAAGGTCAACCAAGCCAACGCGGTCAGCACGCTCGCCGCCGCCGTCGCCCGGATCGGCAAGCACGAATGGGCGGTCCGGCTCACCCCGACGGTCCGCGCCGCGCTCACCGAGATCGCCGCACTGCACGGCATCCACCCCGACCTGGATGCCTCCGGCTTCGACGTCGACGAACTGCTCGGCAAGCTCGGCCCCGCCGCCGACCTGGTCGCGCCGACCGTCCGCAACAGCTCCAACCCGACCATGCTGGAGGCCGGGTACAAGGTCAATGTGATCCCCGGCCACGCCACCGCGTTCATCGACGGCCGGATGGTGCCCGGTGGCGAGGAGGAGTTCCACGCCACCCTGGACCGGCTGACCGGCCCTGACGTCGACTGGGAGTTCCACCACCGCGAGGTCCCGCTCCAGGCCCCGGTCGACTCGCCGACGTTCGCCAAGCTCCGCGCCGCGATCGAGCGCTTCGACCCGGCCGGCCACGTCGTGCCGTACTGCATGTCGGGCGGCACGGACGCCAAACAGTTCTCCCGGCTCGGCATCACCGGCTACGGCTTCTCACCGCTGAAGCTGCCCGTCGGCTTCGACTACCAGGCGCTGTTCCACGGCGTCGACGAACGCGTCCCCGTCGAGGCCCTGCACTTCGGCGTCCGCGTCCTCGATCACTATCTGCGTACTGCCTGACTGCTACAGGGGGAATCGATGAAGCTGCCCACCGGGGCTCACGGAACCTGGCCGTCGCCGATCGACGCCGCGCTCGCCGCCTCCCACGACGGACGCCCGGAGTACGTCGGCACCGTCGGCGACGAGGTGTGGTGGACGGAGCCGCGCCCCGCCGAGGCGGGCCGCCGCGCCCTGGTCCGCCGCCGGGCGGACGGGGACGCCCAGTGCGTGCTGCCCGCTCCGTGGAACGTACGGAGCCGGGTCATCGAGTACGGCGGACGGCCCTGGGCCGGGACCGCGCGCGCCGAGGGCGGCCCGCTGATCGTCTTCGTCCACTTCGCCGACCAGCGGCTGTACGCCTACGCCCCCGACGGCACCGACGAGCCCTGGCCGCTCACCCCGGTCTCGGCCGTCGGCGGCGGGCTGCGCTGGGCCGACCCGCAGCTCCACCCCGACCGGGGCGAAGTGTGGTGCGTCCTGGAGGAGTTCACCGGCGAGGGCCCCACCGAGCTGCGCCGGGTGATCGCCGCCGTACCCCTGGACGGCTCGGCCGCCGACGACCGCTCCGCCGTACGCGAACTCACCGACGACAGCCGCCGGTTCGTCACCGGGCCGAAGCTCTCGCCCGACGGGCGGCGGGCCGCCTGGATCGCCTGGGACCACCCCCGGATGCCGTGGGACGGCACCGAGGTGATGCTCGCGGACGTCGCCGAGGACGGCACCTTCCACCACCCCCGGGCCTTCGGCGGCGGACCCGAGGAGTCGGTGCCGCAGATCGAGTGGGGCACCGACGGGCAGCTCATCCTCGCCAGTGACCGCAGCGGCTGGTGGAACCTGTACCGCGCCGACCCGCACGGGGGCACGGTCGCGCTCTGCCCCCGCGAGCAGGAGTTCGCCGGACCGCTCTGGAAGATCGGCCTCAGCTGGTTCCGTCCGCTGGACAACGGCCTGATCGCCACCATCCACGGCAAGGGCACCACCACGCTCGGCATCCTCGACCCGCAGACCGGCGAACTGGTCGACGTCGCCGGGCCCTGGACCGAGTGGGCCGAGACGCTCGCCGTGCACGGCAGCCGGGTCATCGGCGTCGCGGCGAGCCCGTACAGCGCGTTCGAAGTGGTGGAGCTGGACACCGCGACCGGCCGCACCCGCGTCATCGGGGCACCGCACCAGGACGCCGTCGACCCCGCGTACTACCCGCGGCCCGAGCAGCGCACCTTCACCGGGCCCGACGGACGCGAGATCCACGCCCACATCTATCCGCCGCGCAGCCCCGACCGGTCCGGCCCCGAGGACGAACGGCCGCCCTACGTGGTCTGGGCGCACGGTGGCCCCACCGGCCATGCCGCACTCGTACTCGACCTGGAGATCGCCTACTTCACCTCGCGGGGCATCGGCGTCGCCGAGGTGAACTACGGCGGCTCCACCGGCTACGGCAGGACCTACCGCAACCGGCTGCGCGAGCAGTGGGGCGTCGTCGACGTCGAGGACTGCGCGGCCGTCGCCGCGGCGCTGGCAGACGAGGGCACGGCCGACCGGCGGCGGCTCGCCATCCGGGGCGGCAGCGCCGGCGGCTGGACCACCGCGGCCTCGCTGACCGGTACCGATGTCTACGCCTGCGGGACGATCATCTATCCCATCCTCGACCTGACGGGCTGGGGCACCGACGAGACCCATGACTTCGAGTCGCAGTACCTGGAGTCCCTGGTCGGCGCGCTCGCCGAAGTCCCGGACCGCTACCGCGAACGCTCGCCGGCCGGCCGCACCGACCGGCTGACCACGCCCTTCCTCCTTCTCCAGGGGCTGGACGACCCGATCTGCCCGCCCGTCCAGTGCGAGCGGTTCCTGGCCGCGCTCGACGGACGCGGCATCCCGCACGCGTATCTCACCTTCGAGGGCGAGGGCCATGGCTTCCGGCGCGCCGACACCATGATCCGCGCACTGGAGGCCGAACTCTCCCTGTACGCACAGACCTTCGGGATCGACCGCACCGACGTACCGCGGCTGGAGCTGAAGAAGTGACCCTCGCACCGCTGACCCGCCCGGCCCGGCTGCGCCCGGGAGCCAGGATCGCCGTCGTGTCACCGAGCGGGCCGGTGCCCGCCGACCGGCTGGAGGCGGGCCTGGACGTACTGCGCGGCTGGGGCCTGGACCCCGTCGAAGCACCGCATGCGCGCCAGGTCCACCCCGAGCTGGACTACCTCGCCGGCACCGACGAGGCGCGGGCCAGGGATCTCCAGGAGGCCTGGTGCGACCCGGCCGTGGACGCGGTGATCTGCGCCCGCGGCGGATACGGCGTGCACCGGATGGTCGACCTGGTCGACTGGGCGGCGATGCGCGCGGCCGGGCCGAAGGTGTTCGTCGGATACAGCGACATCACCGTGCTCCACGAGGCGTTCGCCCGGCGCATGGGGCTCGCCACCCTGCACGGCCCGATGGCCGGCACCGAGACCTTCCTCAAGGACCCGGACACCCAGGAGTCCCTGCGGGCCACCCTGTTCGAGCCCGATTCGGTACGGACCCTCGGCCTGCCCACCGCGCGGGTGCTGGTCCCCGGCAGGGCCCGCGGGATCACCTACGGCGGCTGTGTGAGTCTGCTCGCCGCCGACCTCGGCACCCCGCACGCCCGGACGTCGGCCCGGGGCGGGCTGCTGGTGATCGAGGACACCACCGAGGACCCGTACAGCATCGACCGCATCCTCACCCAGCTGCTGCGGGCCGGGGCGCTCGACGGGGTGTCCGGGGTGGCCTGCGGCTCCTGGGCGGGCTGCGGTCCGTACGAGAAGGTGCGGGCGGTACTCGCCGACCGGCTCGGCCCGCTGGGCGTACCCGTCGTCGAGGAGCTGGGCTTCGGGCACGGACCGACGGCGCTCACGATTCCGCTCGGCGTGCCCGCCGTGCTGGATGCCCCGGCCGACGGCGGTCCCGCCACGCTCACCGTCGAGGTGCCCGCGCTGCGCTGAACGGCGTCGTATCGCAAAGAAGTTGAGCATCGTTCAGAAAACGCCGACCTGAGCGTTGACATCACTATGACACGTGTCACAGCATGAGCGCGGTCCATTGCTTACCGGTCGGTAAGGCGCCCTCGGTGTGGAGGTCTTCGTGTCGCGTGCTGTTTCCCGCCCCCGGTCCGGCTATCGGACGTTCTCCCGGAAGTCGGTCGCCTATGTGGCCGGAGCCGCGCTCGCCGCACCGTTGGTCCTCACCGGTGCGGCGCGGGCGACCGCCGCCGAGGCCGGCCAATACACCATCACCCCGCTGAAGTTCACCCTTCAGGCGGGCGGTCGCTCCTGCACCGTCGATGCCGATCTGTACCGCCCCGCCGGGGTCGACGCACAGCACCCGGCCCCCGCCGTACTCGCCACCAACGGTTTCGGCGGCAGCAAGTCGGACGGCTCGGCCGGCGCCATCGGCAAGGCCTTCGCCTCCCGCGGCTATGTCGGCCTCGTCTACTCCGGCCTCGGCTTCGGCAAGTCGGGCTGTCTCATCACCCTCGACGACCCGGCCATCGACGGCAGGGCGGCCGCCGGGCTCATCGACTTCCTCGCCGGGACCCGCGCCGCCGACGACGGCACCGAGGCCGACTACGTCACCCGGGACGGCAGGGGCGACCCCAGGGTCGGCATGATCGGCGGCTCGTACGGCGGTGCCATCCAGATGGCCACCGCGGCCGTCGACCGGCGCGTCGACGCCCTCGTACCGCTGATCACCTGGAACGACCTGGCGTACGCGCTCGCCCCGAACAACGCCGGTACGCGCAAGGGTGTTTCGTCCGACACCGCCGGGGTCTTCAAGTGGCAGTGGACCAACGGCTTCTATCTGATGGGGGAGGGGCAGACGGTCCTCAACGCGAGCCTCGACCCGTCCCGGTTCAACAACCTCACCTGCCTCCACTTCGCGTCACGGGCCTGCGACACCATCCGGCTGCTCAACTCCGGCCGCTACCCGGCGGACCGGACCGCCGCGATGCTCGACTACGCGCGCAGCGTCTCGCCGGTCGACTACCTCGGCAAGGTCAAGGCACCCACACTGCTCGTCCAGGGCCAGGCCGACAGCCTGTTCAACCTGAACGAGGCCACCGCCACGTACGACACCCTCAAGGCACAGGGCACCACGGCCAAGATGATCTGGCAGGCCTGGGGACACAGCGGTGGGCAGGTGCCCGGCGAACTCGACCTGGGCAAGGGCAACCTGGAGACCAGCTACGTCGGACAGCGGGTCCTCGCCTGGTTCGACCGCTACCTCCAGCACCGGAAGAACACCGACACCGGGCCCGACTTCGCCTACTACCGGGACTGGAAGAGCGGTTACGGCACCGCGGACTCCGTGCCGGCCCTCTCGCAGAAGGTGTACCTGTCCGGCGACGGCAAGCTCGTCGACAACCGGTCCAAGGTCGCCCGGGGCAGCCGTCAGTACGCCAACTGGCTCGTTCCCACCAGCCATTCGGAGAACTCGCTCGCCGGCCTGATCGGACTGCCCGACCCCAAGCCCTATGACACCAAGGGCACCTACCTCGGCTGGACCAGCGCCCCGCTGACGTCCCCCGTCGATGTCGTCGGCGCACCGAAGGCCACCCTGAAGGTGGTCTCGCCGAAGACGGAGCGGGTCCAGAACAGCGGCGACGCCGCCGACAAGCTCGTCCTGTTCGCCAAGGTCTACGACGTCGCCCCGGACGGGAGCAGGACGCTGGTGAACCGGCTGGTCTCCCCGGTGCGGGTGCCGGACGTCACCCGCTCGTTCACCGTGCGGCTCCCGGGCATCGTCCACCGGTACGAAGCCGGACACCGGCTCGAATTCGTGATCGCGGCGAGCGACAGCGCGTACTCGGGCAACCGGGGAATCAAGCCGGTCACGGTGGTCAGCGCCCCGGAGGACACCGGCGTGCTGGAGCTTCCGGTGGTCGGCGGCCGGCTCAAGTGACGCGGCCCGGTCGGGGTCAGGCCGGCCGGGCCTGCCCGGCCCCGACCACCCGCAGATACGCCTGCGCGGAGTCGCGCGTCCGGATCTCGACGGGCAGCAGGATGTGCCGTACCTCGTGCGGACCGTCCGGGTTCCGGATGCGCTGCGCGAGCAGCTCCATCGCCCGGCGGCCCATCTCCCGGGAGGGGAGGCGGGCGGCGGCGACCGTCAGCGGAAGCAGGTCGAAGGGGCCGGCGTCGTCCATGCCGGCGAGTTCGATCTGACCGGGCACCTCGAGGCCGAGGACGGACAGGTCCCGGGCGGCATGCGCCAGGGTGTGGCCGTTGACGCAGAGCAGGACGGTGGGCGGCTCCGGGCGGTCCAGGAAGGCCGAGAGCACCTTGAGCCGCCGCTCGTCGGGGAGCTTGTGATAGGTCGTCAGGGCGGTGAGCTCCGGTGAGACCGGGATGCCGTGGGTGCGCAGCGCCTGGACGTGCCCGGTCAGCCGCTCCGTCACGCTGGTGACGTCGGTCTCGTCCCAGAGCGTGGCGATCCGGCGATGGCCACGCTCGATGAGGTGCTCGGTGAGCCCGAATCCCACCGCGTAGTTGTCGAAGACGACGGCATCGCTGGGGGATTCGGGGTGGTAGCGGTCGATCATGACGACAGGGACGCCGCACCGGGCGAGCTCGGCCAGCGCCGGTGAGTCCGAGTTGCTGTCGACGGGGTAGAGCACCACCCCGCCGGCGCCCGTCTGCAGGGCCAGACGCAGGGACTGCTCCTCCGCCTGCTTAGAGCCCTTGGAGTTCGACAGGAACATCCGCAGCCCCTCCTCGCCGCACACCGACTCGATGCCGTCGAGGACGTCCGACTGGTGCGGGCCGTGCCCGTGCATCACACAGGCGACCGAGCGTTCACGCGCCCCGGCTCCGGCAGCGGCCGGGGGTGAGCTCCGCTCCGCCACGAACGTCCCGCGCCCTCGCTGTCGGACCAAGTACCCCTCGGTGACCAGTTCGTTGAGGGCCCGCACCGCGGTCGTGGAGCTGACGCCGAACCTCTCGCAGACCTCGCGCTGACTGATGAAGGGCTGATCGGGCTCATAGGCACCCCGGTCGATGTCCGCGACAAGATCCCGCTTCACCATCCGGTAGAGCGGTTCCTGGCCGGTGCCGTCGCGCTCGGCCTCGATCATGCTGCCCCCATCGTTCACCGGCTCATTCCCTGACACGTTAACGCGCTAAGGGTAACTCCGGGTCGCCGCTGAGCAGAAGATGCCCCACGGGCCTGGGGTCCAAGTGGTGGGCGGGGACGAACAACGGCATTCCTGGTGTGTTAACTGCACGAACTTCGGCAGCGCTTCAAGCGAGTTCGCCGCGACATCTTTACGCGTTAACGCGCTATTGCTAGCTTCTGCTCAGCCCGATCCGCATCCATGGGAGCCGTGATGACCGAACCCACGCACAGATCACTCAGCAGGCGGACGAGGAGCCGACGGCCGCGATTCGCCGCCCTCGGAGCGGCTGCGCTGATGGTTGTCTCCCTCGCCGCCTGCGGGAGCGGCGGCGAGAGTGGGAAGAGTGCGGACGGCAGGACGGAGATCACCGTCGCGGGCATGCCGCCGACCACTCTTCCGGCCGGCCGGAAGGACTTCCTCGCTCAGGTCAAGGCCTTCGAGAAGGCCAACCCGGACATCAGGATCAAGCCGACCGACGCACTGTGGGACGCCAAGACCTTTCCCGCGCGTCTTGCCTCCGGCCAGCTGGAGACCGTCTTCCGGGTGCCGCTGACCTACCCGCCGGAGATGATCGAACGGCATCAGATCGCTGATCTCAGCAAGGAGATCAAGGAGCTGCCGCACGGAGCGGAGTTCGACAAGCGGCTGCTCGCCCCGGCCACCGGCTCCGACGGGAAGGTGTACGGCATCCCCACCGAGATGTACTCCGTCGGCCTGGTCTACAACCGCGAGTTGTTCACCAAGGCGGGCCTCGACCCCGACAAGCCGCCCACCACCTGGGACGAGTTGCGCACCGACGCCAGGACGATCACGGACCGGACCGGTGTCGCCGGCTTCGGCATGCACACCACCGACAACACCGGCGGCTGGATGCTGACCACCATGACGTACTCCTACGGCGGCCGGATGGAGAAGAAGGCGGACGGCAAACAGATCACGGCCTTCCGGGAGGGCCCGACCGGCAAGGCCCTCGGACTGCTGAAGTCCATGCGCTGGGCCGACGGGTCGATGGGGAAGCAGCACCTGCGTGGCACCGACGACCTGACCCGCGACTTCGCCAGTGGGAAGGTCGCCATGCTGCTGGGTTCGCCCAGCACGTACGGCGCCCATGTCTCCAAGTTCCACGGCAGTCCCGACGCCTACGGACAGGCCCCGCTCCCTTCGGGGGGCGAGAACGCCACCCTCCTCGGCGGCGGTGTCGCCGTCGTCTCGCCGGACGAGGCGCGGCGCAGTGCCGCGGCCAAGTGGATCAACTTCTTCTATCTGAGGACCAAGTACGATCCCGCGCCGGCCGCACAGCGCACCGAGCAGATCGCCGCCGACAAGAACCCCGCCGGAGTCCCCGGCCTGCCCTTCTACGACGCGAAGGTCTCCGGCCCGGCCGCCGCGGCCGAACGCAAGCACTCCAACGTGCCGCTGAAGAACTTCGCCCCCTACCTGAACAGTCTCGGCACGACCGAGTACGTCGTCGAACCACCCGTTGCCGCACAGCAGTTGTACGCGGCACTGGACAGCGCCGTGCAAGCGGTCCTGACCCGGGAGAGCGCCGACCCGGCCGCCGAGCTGGAGAAGGCGGACCGGAGGATCGGCCCGGTCCTCGACCGGTCGCAGCGGTGACGCCGACGCCATGAACGGCCCAGCAGCCCGACAGCTCCACGAGAAGGGACTTCGCGATGTCCGGAGCACCACCGAGAAGAAGGCTCCCCCGGCTGCGCCGCACGCTCACGACGCTTGCCGTCGCGGCCCTGGCAGCAACCCTGTTGCAGGCGCCCGCCGCCGCGCCTGCGCATGCGCAGGCCGCCCGTGCCACGGCCGTACTCGGCGCGCAGCCCGCGTACGAAGGCATCGAACGGGCCTGGCCCGGCGACCGCGACAAGGACCCCGCCCACGCGGTCCGCGAACAAGCGGGGCGAAGCTGCTGGACGATGACGGGTGATCCGTACAACCGGTACCTGTACGTCGACGTGGCGGCCGGTGCCGTCCCGGCCGGGGCGAAGCGGGCCGTGGTCACGGTCGACTACTTCGACGCGGCCGCGGTCGGCATGAACCTCCAGTACGACTCGCAGTCGAACGCCTTCACCGGCACGTCCGGTCTGTCGATGAAGGGCACCGGAACCTGGCAGAGCCACCAGTTCGAACTCGGCGACATCCGGTTCGCCAACCGCGCCAACGGGGCCGACTTCCGGCTCGATGTGCAGGCGACGGCCGAGAACATGCCCCCGGTCTGCTTCAGCCGGATATCCGTCGAGTTCACCGACGCCCCGCTGCTCAACATCACCTCGCGCCGTCTGCTCTTCGCCCAGGGCGCGGACCAGGGCCCGATCACCTTCGCCTCCGCGGCCGACCGGGTCGGCTGGACCATCGGCGACGCGAACGGCGTACCCCTGAAGTCCGGCACGGCGCAGGTCGCGTCGGGCAAGGCCGCCCTCGACATCAAGGATCTCGGCCCCGGCTACTACACGCTCACCGCCACCGCCGACTCCGGCGCCCCGGTGACGCGGACCACCTCGTTCGGCGTCGTCACCCCGGCACCCGCCAAGGATCCCTACTACGCCGTGGCCATGCACTACGGCTGGCAGCCGGGGTGGGAGGACACACTGCTCGATTCCGCCGCCACCGTGGGCTGGAGCGAGGTCAGATCCGATGTCAACTGGTCGGTGGAGAAGCAGAAGGGCGTCTACGACTTCGGCGCCTACCCCCTCGACGCGGGGCTGAAGAACGCGGCGAAGCGCGGCATCAGGACCATGCCGATCCTCGGATACCGCAACCCGCTCTACGACGGCGGCAAGACACCGAGCTCCCCCGAGGGGCTGGCGGCCTTCGCCAGGTTCGGCGCGGCAGCGGCCACTGCCTATGCCCCGTACACCAAGGACTTCTCCGTCTACAACGAGTTCAACGGGACCGGATTCAACGACGGAGCCTGCGGCATCACCGCCAAGTGCTATATCGACATGGCCAAAGCGGTGAAGCAGGCCATGCCGGACGCCAATGTGGTGGGCCCCACCTCGGCCGGCACCCAGCTCGCCTGGCACGACGACTTCATCGCCCGCGGCGGCCTGGACTACCTCGACACCTTCAGCGTCAACTACTACAGCAGCGCGGGGGACGCGCCCGGCACGCCGCCGGAGGAGATCAAGGCACTCGGGGAGTTCACACAGCTGGTGAAGAAGGTCGAGGCGCGCAAGAAGATGCCGATCTGGGTCACCGAGAACGGTTGGCCCACGAACACCGGCGGTTGGAGCGAGACCCAGCAGGCCGACTATCTGATCCGCGCCCAGACGCTGGCCCGCGCGGCCGGTGCCGACAAGTACTTCTGGTACGACATCCTCGACGACGGCGACAACCCCGGCGAACGCGAACACCGCTTCGGCCTGTTCCGCCGCGCCGGGGGCGGCGTCCAAGGGCTGGCCCCCAAGCCCGCCGCCGTCACCAACGCCGTCCTCATCCGCCGGACCGCGGGCAAGCAGCTCGGCGCCCGGGAGAGCGCGGGCGACCCGGTCGTCCACGTCTACCCGTACGGCACCACCACCCGTTCCCTGTGGGCCACTTCGCCCCGCACGGTCTCGGTCCGCACCGACCGGCCCCTGACGCTGACCGATCAGTTCGGCAAGCGGAGCACACTCGTTCCGACGGCCGGGCGCGTCACGCTCGGCCTCGACGGCAGCCCCGTCTTCCTCGAAGGGCCGGTCGCCGGCGTGACGGTCACGAACTCGCCGCTCTCGCTGAGTACGGCCGAGCAGTCGGTCACCGGCGCCGGCCTGAAGGTCACCGTCACCGCGGACCGCACCAAGACGGGCGCACTGCCCCGCCGGCTACCGGTCACGGTCGACGGCGTGCACGGCACGCTGAGGACCAAGCCGGGTGCGAGGACCTCGCTCACGCTGCAGGTGCCCGCCACCGCGACCACCGGCGTACGCGATGTCAGCGCCTCCTTCGGCCGTCGGGCCCTGCTGCGCACCACGACGAAGGTGGTCGAGCCGTACACCGTGACCGGGCGGCCCGACATCAGGAGGACCGGTGGCGGCCTCACCGTGAGGATCACCAACAACGACCCGGAGCGGGCGCTGGCCCCTTCGCCGGTGGGCTGGCGAGTCGGGCCGTGGATGGGCACGATCGCGGATCCGGGCCCGGTCCCGGCCGGGAAGTCGTTCGAGAAGACCGTCGAACTCCCCACCGGGGCCGCTCAGTTCGTGCCCTACGCCTACTCCGTCACGGCCGGCGATGCCGCGGACTCCGGCTCGCTCAGCCTCAGCCCCGTCGAACCCGCGGGTGACACCACCCTCGAACCGACGGACCTGAACTCCGTCGGGAACTGGGCGAGTCTGCGGGGCGGTACCAGGACCGGCCCCGACGATCTCTCCGGGACCGTCCGCTACACCCACACGGACCAGGACCTGATCCTGGACGCGGTCATCAAGGACGACGTGCACAACGCGGACCGGACGGATCCTTCGGCGGCCTGGCAGGTCGACTCCATCCAGTACGACCTCTACTCGGGCTTCCCCGGCACGCCCGACGGCAACCGGGTGGAGGTCGGTGCGGCGCTGCTGCCGAGCGGCCCCGTCGCCTACACCTGGGCCGCCCCGCCGGGGCAGCAGGCCGGGCCCACGCCGGGTGCGGACGTCTCCGTCGTGCGTGACGAGAAGGCCCGGACCACCACCTACCGGCTCGCCGTCCCCTGGACCTCGCTCGGATTCGACCGGCCGCCCACCGGGACGTTCGGACTGTCGTTCCTCGTCAACGACGCCGACGCGGGCACCGGCACCGACGCGCGTGACGGCTACCTCCAATGGGGTGCCGGAGTGGGCGCCTCGCCCAAGAACCCCGCCCTGTTCCGGTCCGTGAGGCTCGTGCGATGACTCTTCTGCTCGCCGGTGCGCACCTGCCCTACCCCCACACCAACGGATTCCACGCCGAGGGCGAACGACTGGTGCTGACCCGGTACTCACCGGCCACCGGCGCCCTCGGGCTCACCAGCGTCCGCTGGCGCGACGAGGAGCGTGCCGCACGCCCGCTGTACGAACCGGAACCCAGCACCACGGGGCCGGAGCAGCTGCTCTGGCCGGATGTGGCCCTGGCCGCCGAACGGGTGGCCTGGGTCTGGAACGGTGCTGTCCACGTCCTCGACCTGGACTCCGGTGCCCCCGAGCGGCTGTACACGGCCGCTCCCGGGCACACCCTGCAGAACCTGTGCTCCCTCACGGCATCGGGGGACCGGGTGGTGGTGATGGAACAGCCCGAGGACCGGGAGGCACCGGTGACCTGCCTGGAGATCTCCGTGTCCACCGGAAAGGCCGACGAACTGTTCGGCAAGGGCTGGTTCGCCAACCACCCGGCCCACAGCCCGCACGACGAGTCATGGCTGACCTTCGCCCACGAGGGGCCCGCCCGGGAGATCCCGGACCGGATCTGGGCCCGGCACCCCACGCGGGCGCCGGAGGGCCGTTGCGTCTTCGAGCAGGCGGTCGACGGCGCCACGCTCGCCGTGGGCCACGAACGCTGGATGTTCCACGACCTGGGCGCCGTGGTGTGCGCGTACGGCGAGAGCGAGGCGGGGCCGCGCGGCCTGTACACGGTCCACCCGGACGGCCGGGCGGCCCGCCTCGTCAGCGAGGGGGAACGGGACTGGCACTGTGACATCAGCCGCGACGGACGGTGGGCCGTCGTCGACACGAGCGGTCCCCACGACGCGACGGGCCGGGGCTGGCAGAACGCGGGACAGGTCTCCGACATCGTGCTCGTCGACGTCGCCACGGGCGCCCGTACGCCCCTGGCCCGGACGGCGGCCGACCGGCACCCCCGGCACCCGCACCCGGTGTTCACGCCCGACGGCACCGCCGTCCTCCACAACCACGGCGATCCGTCGACCGGCGAGGTCGCGGTGGCCCGGGTTTCCGTGCCCCGGGCCGTGCCCTGAGGACCCGTCCCGAGGTACGCGCCCGCCAGGGATTACGGGACAGCCCGTAGGCTGGCGTGATGTCTGGGAGCGACTATCTGGCCGAGGGGCGGCGCACGGCCATCCGCCCCTTCGCACTGGCCGATGCCGAGGAGTTCACCACTCGGGCGCGGGAGAGCCGGGACTTGCACAGCCCCTGGCTCTTCCCGCCCGACGACGCCCGTGCGTACGCCGCCTACGCGGGCCGGCTGATCGACGACCCCACGAGGGCGGGCTTCCTCGTCTGCGAGCGCGGCGGCGGGAGCGGGCCCGCCGACGGGATCGCGGGGTTCATCAACATCAACAACATCGTCACCGGCGCGTTCCGCTGCGGTGCGCTCGGATACGGAGCCTTCGCCCACGCGGCAGGACGCGGCCTGATGGGCGAAGGGCTGGACCTGGTCCTGCGGTACGCCTTCGGGCCGCTCGGTCTGCACCGCCTCGAAGCCAACATCCAGCCCGGTAACGAGGGCTCGCTCGCCCTCGTCCGACGGGCCGGATTCCGTCTCGAAGGCTTCTCGCCGGACTTCCTCTTCATCGACGGAGCCTGGCGCGACCACGAGCGGTGGGCCATCACCGCCGAGATGACCGGCAAGAAGTCCTAGGAAGCCTTTGACGCGGGCCGGGCCCCGCCCACCGCCGCGGACACCAGGGCGCCGGCTTCGGGCCCGGCCTGCACGACCGCGGTGCCGTCCGGCGCCCAGATGCCGGAGCCGCCCGATGTCCGTTCGTACGTTCCGCTCGGGCCCGCCGAGGTGGCCAGCACCGCCCACACCCCATGGGCGAGCGCCGTGCGGCTCATGTGTCCGTCGCGGCGGGCGGCCTGCTCGGGTCCGGGGCCGTAGAGGGTGCTCGCCACATAGGCGTCGATGCCGAGCGCGGCGGTGCCGGCGGCGTGATCGGGAACCGCGGCGTCGTAGCACACCGCAAGCCCCAGCCGATGCCCGTCGACCACCAGGACCTGCGGCTTCTCGCCGGGGGTGAACCGGCCGGACTCCGCGCCGTGCAGCCACATCTTGCCGTACACGCATCGCGCGCCCTGTCCCGTGACGGCCAGGGTGGCAAGGTACTCGCGCCCGTCCGCGGCACGCACCGGCGCCCCGGCCAGGGCCGTCGCCCCCGCCTCGCCACAGGCCGTGACGAGCGGGCGCAGCCGGGGGTCGTCGGGGGACACGGCCTCGGCGGCGAGGTCGTAGCCGGTGAGCGAGAGCTCCGGGAAGACGACCAGCCGAGCCCCCGAACGCAGGACCGCCGCCGCGTGGGCCGCGGAGTTGGCGGCGACGTCGAGAGGAACACAGGCGGGCTGGGCGACGGCGACGGCGACGGTGAGCGGTACGGGGACGTGCACGGGTACTCCGGATCAGCCGGTCGGCCGGGCGTTCCGGGGCGGGCTGCCCCGAAGGCGCGAACAGGGTCGTGGCCAGCCTATCGAGCGGTCTCCGGCCGGTGCGGTCCCGGGCCGTGACCCGGGGCGGGGCGGGGTGGGGCGGTCCGGCAGTGGCCGGGCCTGGCGAACACGGTGATGCGTGCCTGGGTGACCGTCCGGTCGGTGCACTCCTCGAAGAACTCGTCGAGGGTGGCCCGCTTCACCACCTCGCGCGCGTCCGTCTCCAGCGGCCGGCCCGCCAGGTCGCGTACGACCACGATGCGTTCGTCGGCCAGCATGCGCTCCCGGATCCTGTCGGGCGGCAGTTCCCGGCCGGACAGCGTGCCCGACTCGACCGGTGTCCGTTCCAGGGCGAGGTCGGTCAGGGCCCGGAAGTCGTCCGGCCGGGCCAGCGTCCACACCCGCCTGCGGATCGGCGTGAACAGCAGCCCGTCGCCCGGCTCGGCGACCCTTCGGACTGTCCGGGCGATGGCGACGGCGTCGTTCTCGCGGCTCTCCGGCTTCCGCAGCGCGATGCTCACGGGTACGAGCGCGAGGAACACCGCGGCCAGTGCCACCGCACATGTCACACGCCGCACGGTGCCGGCGGACCGGGCCGACCGCCCGAGCCGGTCCAGCATGGAGCCGGTCAGGAGTGCGAGGCCGATCGCCGAGGCCAGGACGTACCGGTCCACGTACAACGGGTGCAGCGGGCTCGTCAGCATCAGCAGCGCGGGGGGCAGGATCAGCAGCGGGAGCGCCAGCTCGGACAACGGAATCGGACCGCGCGAAAGCCGAACGCCGGTCGCGACCCGCGCACCGTGCGAAAGCCGGGGCACGCGGGCGAAGGCGACACCCAGCAGGGCCGTCACGACGAAGCCCAGCACCGCTCCGGCGTCCGGCGGACCGATCCAGTCCACCTGCTCGGACTGCGTGGTGCTGAAGGCGGCCAACGGCAGGAGCCCGGCGAGCACCCCGCCCGCCGCAATGCTCCACGCCCGCCTCACCGGGCGCTCCCGTCGCGCCCGGAAGACGGTCACACCATGGGCAAGAACTATCAGTACGGCCAACTCGTGGAGCAGACAGGCCGTCAGTATCACCGCGCCGTAGGCCACCCAGCCCCTCCGCCGGGGCCGGGAGAGATTGCTGACGAGGAGGTAACTCGCCCAGGTGACCAGGGCGCAGACCAGGGCGTAGGACCGTCCCTCCTGCGCGTACCGCTGCACCGGTGGCAGAAGCGGGAACACCGCGCCCGCCAGCAGACCGGCCCGCGTCGCCCCGAGCCGTTGCCCGATCCTGACGATGCCGACCGCCGCCGCGGCCACCGCCAGCACCGACGGCAGCCGCAGCGCCACCAGGCCGCCGTCCCAGAGGGCGAACACCCCGCGCATCAACAGGTAGTACAGGCCGTGCACCGCATCGATATGGCTCAGGGTGTGCCAGATCTGCGGCACATCGCGGTGTGCCATCGCGTAGGTGACCGCCTCGTCGCCCCACAGGGTGCCCTGGCGGCGGATTCCCCAGAGCCCGACGAGCAGCGCCATCAGGCCCGGGGCCCACGGCGCCCACCGGCGCAGGGGGCTCAGGAACGGCGGCGGGCGGTGTTCCGTTCGCGCGTCGGCGGGGGTGGAGGAGGAGTGCTCGACGAGAGAGATGACGTGCTCCGTCCGGTGGGGGTCTCTCACCCAGTTGATCGACGGTGATCGACTGCTCGTTGATTGAACGACTGGGGGCGGCAGCCGGTCGCGCTCGTCGCACCCACCACGGACCCCTTGCCCGGACCCTTCCACCCCACTGGCCGACCCCGGGTTGAGCAAGTCTTTACCGATGGCTGATTCGGGCTCCTTGCCGAGCTCACGAGCCGTTCCCACAAGGGTTCCGGAGGACGGCACTCCGTACAGGAAGCGGAAAACCGCGGCCGAAAGTAGGAGGGGTGTGCCCCCGCCCAGGTAACGGTCGTGTTGACCGTACGCAATCGCAGGCAGACGCTCGTCATATAGCTGCTAATTACAACTGGTTCTGCCGGGCGGGACCGGATCGGGAGGACGCATATGTGTGGCATCGCCGGCTGGGTCTCCTTCGACCGCGATCTGCGGGCGGCCGAGGAGGTCGCGAAACTGGACGCGATGACGGAGACCATGTCCTGCCGGGGACCCGACGACCGGGGGACCTGGACCGCCGGTCACGCCTCGCTCGGACACCGGCGGCTCGCGATCATCGACCTGCCCGGCGGGCGTCAGCCCATGACCGTCGACACACCCGAGGGGGCGGTCGCCCTCGTCTACTCCGGTGAGGCGTACAACTTCATCGAACTCCGCGGTGAACTGACCGCCCGCGGGCACCGGTTCACCACCGACTCGGACACCGAGGTGGTGCTGCGCGGCTATCTGGAGTGGGGCGAGGCCCTTGCCGAGCGGCTCAACGGCATGTACGCCTTCGCGATCTGGGACGGCCGCCACGACCGGCTCGTCATGATCCGCGACCGGATGGGCGTCAAGCCCTTCTACTACTGGCCGACGCCCGACGGTGTGCTCTTCGGCTCGGAGCCCAAGGCCATCCTGGCCAATCCGCTGGCCAGGCCCCGGGTGACCCTCGACGGGCTGCGGGAGCTCTTCACCGTCGTCAAGACCCCCGGCCACGCCGTGTGGGACGGCATGTACGAGGTGGAGCCCGGCACGGTCGTCACCGTGGACCGCGGCGGCCTGCGCCGGCACGTCTACTGGCGGCTGGAGACCCGCCCGCACCCCGACGACCGGGACACCTCGATCGCCACCGTACGGTCGCTGCTCGACGACATCGTGCGCCGTCAGCTGGTCTCCGACGTACCCCGCTGCATCCTGCTCTCCGGCGGACTCGACTCGTCGGCGGTCACCGCACTCGCCGCCCGGCAGCTCGCCGAGAGCGGCGAGAAGGTCCGCACCTTCGCCGTCGACTTCGTGGGACGCACCGAGAACTTCGTCGCCGACGAGCTCCGCACCACCCCCGACACCCCGTTCGTGCACGACGTGGCCCAGCAGTCGGGCACCCTCCACCGGGACATCGTGCTCGACCCCGACACCCTCGCCGACCCGGAGGTACGGGCCCGGATGATCCGGGCCCGGGACATACCCATGGGCCTCGGCGACATGGACGCCTCGCTCTATCTGCTCTTCCGGGCCATCCGCGAACACTCGACCGTCGCGCTGTCCGGCGAGTCCGCCGACGAGGTCTTCGGCGGCTACCTCCAGTTCTTCGACGAGGAGGCCCGTAGCGCCGACACCTTCCCCTGGCTGGTGCGGTTCGCCGAGCACTTCGGCGAGGACTCGGGCGTGCTCCGCGACGACCTCGGCCGGGCCCTCGATCTGGGGGCGTACGTCCGCGACAGCTACGAGTCCGCCGTCGCCGGCATCGAACGCCTCACCGGCGAGAGCGACTTCGAGTACCGCATGCGCAGGATCTGCCACCTCCACCTGACCCGGTTCGTGCGCGTCCTGCTCGACCGGAAGGACCGCGCCAGCATGGCGGTCGGCCTGGAGGTCCGGGTGCCCTTCTGCGACCACCGGCTCGTCGAGTACGTCTACAACGCGCCCTGGGCCATCAAGTCCTTCGACGGCCGGGAGAAGAGCCTGCTGCGCGAGGCCACCGCGGATGTGCTGCCCCGGTCGGTGTACGACAGGACCAAGAGCCCCTATCCGTCGACCCAGGACCCCAAGTACGCCATCGCCCTGCAGGGGTACGCCCGCGAACTGCTCGCCCGCCCGGACCACCGCGTGTTCGACATGGTCGACCGCGACCGGCTCCGCAGGGCAGCCGACCACCACGCGCCCCAGGTCACCTCGGCGTCCCGCCGCGGCCTGGAACGCACCCTGGACCTCGCCATGTGGCTGGATCTGTACGAGCCCGAACTGATCCTCGGCTGAACACGCCGCCGTCGGCAGGCGCGCCGGACGACGGCTCGACAGGTGGCGCGTCCGGGTTCGCGTCGGTCGAAGCAGGCGCCCACTTCGGTGGTGACAGAGCCACGGTCTCAGGGAACACGTCCGCGCGGATCTGCACCGAGCACGACTACACCGGTGACTGCCGCTGCCTGGACAAGGGCGAGTACGACGACTCGTACCGACCGGCGGGGGAGTCGTCGAGCAGCGCCAGGCCCATGGGGGTCAGCGCATGCCGCTCGGAGTTGCGCTGACGGCTGCTGGAGATCAGACCGGCATCGCGCAGCACGGCCGCGTGCTCGCTCGCCGAGGACAGTGAAACCCTTGCCCGCCGGGCCAGTTCGCCGGTCGTGCAGCTACGGTCGGGGACTCCAGTACGGCTGCCGGGGTGTGCCCGAGCAGCCGTGCGAGGGCCTCCAGGCGTGCGCGTGCCGACGTGGTGAGTGTCGCGGACGGCGGGTCCGCGATCCTTGCCGGGTAGACGAGGGTCGGCGGCAGCGAGTCGTCGGCCAGCGCGACAGGGGTCCGATGGCAGAAGTACGACGGGATCAGCAGCAGACCCCGGCCCCGCAGGTGCACTTCCTGGTCGACCGGATAGTCCGCCTCCAGCACTGGCGGCCGCCAGCGCATGAGGGGTCCGAAGGTCTTGAGCATCTCCTCGGTGCCATGGGCACACTGGGTCCGGGCCCGCCAGGTGCGGTCGGAATCGACCTGGGTGACGAGACGCGGGCCACTACGACTGGACCACGCTGCAGCGCATGGTCGATGCGGCCGAACGGAAGCGGCTGCCCGTGCTGTTCACCATCGCGGGCACCCCGCTGTGGGCGGCCGAGAACGGGCGCAGGTCCGGGTACCGCGACTCGCTCGCCTCGCCCCCGGACGACCTCGCCGTATGGGACCGCTTCATCGAGAAGCTCGTCACGCGCTATCGGGGCCGTATCGAGGCGTACGAGCTGTGGGACTACCCGAGCCACCGGCTGCACTACGCCGGGACCGTCCGGACCCTTGCGGAGATGGTCGAGCGCGCGGCCCGGATCATCCGCCGGGTCGATCCGGCGGCCACGGTCGTCTGTCCGTCCTTCGGGGAGCTCAGGCAACAGCGCGGTGAGCGGCTGCTGCGGGAGTTCGCACGTACGGGCGCCTTCGAGCGGTGTGATGCGGCGGCTCTGAAGATGCCGCCGCGCAGGGCCGACGGGCCTCCCGAGGAGATCATCGACCTCGCCGAGAGTGTGCAGCGCACGCTCTTCGAGGAGGAACAGTCCGATGTCGCGCTGTGGAACACGGGCCCCGACAGGAGCGTCGCCGTGACCGCGCCGCTCAGCGCCCGGCGTGCCCGCGACTACGCGGTGCGTTTCTACCTGTCCGGGCTCTACGCCCGGAACTTCGGGATCCGGCGGATGTATTTCTACAGCTGGGGCAGCTCGACGGTGCCCCTCGTGGTGCAGCCGGTGGGAGGCCCTCCGACCGAGGCGGGGCGCCGCATCGCACGGCTGCAGCGGTGGCTGGACGACGCCCGGATCGTGTCCTGCGGCCGTGGAACCCGGATGGGCCTCGCGCGGAGCGCGTACCTGTGCCGCTTCGCGCGCGACGGCGTGGAGCTGTCCGTGTACTGGACCACGGCAGGGCGGACCGAGGTGTCCCTGCCCGACGGCGCGGGCGCGTACCGGCTGAGTCGCATGGACGGGAGTACAGCCGACGTCCGCGGTGGCGCCCGGATCAGCTTCGGCGAGGAGCCGCTGCTCGTGGAGTCCCGCGCGATGTCGTCCGGGCGGAGTTGAAGGCCGGGTGACCACACCGCAACCCTCTTCGGGCTGCGCCGAAACACGTTGTCCGCACTGCGACCGCCCCTGAGCCTGGGACTGTGCCGCTGCTCACTCGGCGGCGGTAGCCGGTTCCCGGCCCACTCAGGGAGAACTCATGCAATTTCGTATTCCGTTTCCAGCGCGGTGTCATGCGTATCTGAAGAGCGCGGTCGCCGCCGCCGCCGTGTTCGGCGCGGTCGTGCTCCCGGCCGCGCCCGCCCAGGCGGACATGCGTACCGCCGCCTCCTGGCAGTGCGACGGCGGCCGGGTGAATGTGCCGAGCAACCCGGACTTCTACACCGCATGGTGACAAGAAGGGCAGCTCGTCGGTCCGGGTCGATTTCACCCCTGCCGCCGGGGACCGCAAGGAGTATCTGGATGTCCAGGACCACTTCGGCAACGGCCGAAAGACCGTCGCGTACCTGAGCGTCAAGGGCGAGGGAGTGGCGCGCTTCACCACCGGACGCTACACACGGGACTACCCCGAGGGACGCGACGTCGCTCTCATGGTCTGCACCTCGGGCTCCGCCAAGGCGGTCTGCTCGGACTGGGAGGACGGCGGCACCACCTGACCGCACCGAGCCCGCCGTCTCACCGGCCCTTGTAATTGATCTTCATCGTGTCCATGTCGGTCACCGTGGACCGCAGCGCGCCATGGCCGTACCCCTGCTCGTTCAGGTAGGTCTCCGCGCGGTCCTCGGCGATCGCGGCCGCCATCTCCTCGCCGTCGTCGGCGTCGGAGACGACCTCGTACCGGAAGCTGAAGTGCTTGAGCACACGGTCGTACGCGAGCGAGCCCTCCTCGGTGAACTGCATCGCGCTCAGGCCGTGTCCGTCCACCTCGGACAGCAGCCGGGCGCGGGCCCCGTCCGTCAGGCCGTCCCAGGTGCCGCGCACGATCACTCGGTAGGTGTGCTGCGTGCTCATCGTGTCCCGCTCCGCGTTCCGTACGTGTGTGCCGCATCGGCCACTCTCATGAACCGTCGGGGGCCAAGGTTACGGCGGTACGGGCGGGGCGCATCCGAATTATCGGGCGGCACCGGAGGCGGGCCGCGGGCCGTCCCCGTGGTCTTTGCCGAAGTCTGGTGGCAATGCCCCTGGCCGGGACGTTGTCCAGCGTGTTCCATGGTCATCGGGGGCGCCCGGACCTGCGGCGGCCCGTGCGAGGGAGTGAGGTTGCCTTGGCCACGACCGTACGACGCGCTGTACTGACTCTGCCCGCCGCACCACTGGGCCCGGAGAATCCGCTGCCCGCGCTGCGGCCGCTCGACGAGATGCATGTGGTCGACGAACGCGACCGGGCCGCACTGCCACGTGACATGGCACGCCAGATCGGCTATCGGCCACTGGCCACCGTGCTGCCGGTGCGCATCCTCGACGGGTACCGGCGTGAGCGCACCCCCACCGGACTCGACGCGATCGTCATCGAGAACGACCGGCTGCGGGCCACCGTCCTGCCCGGACTCGGCGGCCGCATCCACTCCCTCCACCACAAGCCGACCGGCCGCGAACTTCTCTACACCAACCCCGTGCTCCAGCCCGCCGACTTCGCGCTCAACGGCGCCTGGTTCTCCGGCGGCATCGAGTGGAACATCGGCGCCACGGGCCACACCACGCTGTCCTGCGCCCCGCTCCACGCGGCCCGCGTACCCGCGCCAGACGGGGGCGAGATGGTCCGCCTCTGGGAGTGGGAGCGACTGCGCGACCTGCCGTTCCAGGTGGATCTCTGGCTGCCCGAGGACTCCGACTTCCTGCACGTCGGCGTACGGATCCGCAATCCCCACGAGCACACCGCACCCGTGTACTGGTGGTCCAACATCGCCGTGCCCGAAGGCGAACGCACCCGCGTCCTGGCCCCCGCCGACGAGGCATGGCACTTCGGGTACCAACGAACCCTGACCCGGGTCCCGGTCCCTGTGACCGGCTCCGTCGACCGTACGTACCCGCTGCGCGGCGACTTCCCCGCCGACTACTTCTACGAGGTGCCCGACGGCGCCCGCCGCTGGATAGCCTCGCTCGACCAGGACGGCCACGGACTCGTCCAGACGTCGACCGACCTGCTGCGCGGCCGGAAGCTGTTCCTCTGGGGCAGCGGCGCGGGCGGGCGGCGCTGGCAGGAGTGGCTCACCGAGCCCGGCACCGTCGGATACGCCGAGATCCAGGCCGGACTGGCCCGCACCCAGCTGGAGCACGTCCCCCTCGAACCGGGTGCCGAGTTCAGCTGGCTGGAGTCGTACGGGCCGCTGTCCGCGGACCCGCTCGCCGTGCACGGCGAGGACTGGGCGGCGGCCCGAGCCGAGACCGAACAGCGGCTCGCCGAGGCGCTGTCGCGCACCGACGTCGAGGCCGCCTACGTCGCCTGGCGCCCCTGCGCCGACACCGAACCCGGCGAGTCGCTCGCCACCGGCTCGGGCTGGGGCGCGCTGGAGGTCCGGCGGGGCAAGTACGAGCTTCCCGGCACACCGTTCGCCGACTCAACCCTCGGCGAACAGCAGCGGCCCTGGCTGGAGTTGCTGGACCAGGGCACCTTTTCCGAGCCGCGCAGGGCGGCCCCGCCCGGCCCCTCCCTGGTCTCCCCGCACTGGCGCGACATGCTGGAGACGGCTCCCGCCGAGCCCCTCACCGAGTACCACCTGGGCGTCGCCCAGTGGCACGCCGGTGACCGCGCCCAGGCGGTCCGCAGCTGGGAGCGCGGACTGGCACTCGCCCCCTCGCGCTGGCCGCTGCTGCGGTGCCTCGCCGTCGCCGCCGAGGAGGGCCGCCAGTGGGACCGGGCCGCGGACCTCTACGGCGAGGCGTTCGACGACCTGTGCGCGGAACGCCGCGACGGCGGCGAGGCCTGGACGGCGGCCTCGGCGGCGCTGGGCCGGGAGGCGATGGAGGCGCTGCTGACGGCCGGGCGCCCGGCAGCGGTCCGGGCCGTATGGGCCGCCCTGCCTCCGGCGGTCCGGCAGCGCGGCCGGTTCCGCCTGCTGGAGGCACGGCTGCTGATCGCCGAGGGCGACCTGACCGCCGCCCGGACCGTCTTCGACGAGGGCTTCGAGGTCGAGGATCTGCGCGAGGGCGCGGAGATCCTGGACGAGGTATGGGCCCTACTCACGGACGAGCCGCTGCCCGATGCGTACAACTACCGGATGCGTCCCAAGAGTTGAGGGGGCCTGTCCGCCC
The DNA here is from genome assembly GCF_042882135.1 of Streptomyces sp. NPDC058240. Classification (NCBI taxonomy): domain Bacteria; kingdom Bacillati; phylum Actinomycetota; class Actinomycetes; order Kitasatosporales; family Streptomycetaceae; genus Streptomyces; species Streptomyces sp. NPDC058240. The sequence goes on along the minus strand of NZ_JBHVWT010000006.1, from coordinate 226,499 downwards.
CGGACGCCCTTGCCCGCGCCGGTCCGGGTCTGCTCTCAGCGGCCCGGTCCGGACGGCAGGGTCCGGTCGACGTACTCGAAGACCGAACCGTCCGGGTGCACGGCGATCAGGTTCCGGCCGACCGGCGTCGGTACCGGTCCGGCGAGGATCCGGGCACCGACGCGGGCGAGGGCGGCGTGCGCGTCGTCGACGTCCTTGACCGCGATCGTCGCCGTCACCTTGCGCAGGATCTCCAGCTCCGCCTCCGGGCCGCTCATCAGGAGGAAGCAGCTGATCGCGGCGACCGAGACCCCGCCGCGCTCGAAGCGGAGCGCCGAGCTGCCTGTGAGGTCCTCGTAGAAGGCCACCGCGGCCTCCAGGTCGTCGACGCAGATGCGGAGCGTGGTTCCCAGAATGTCCATGCCCGCAAGGGTAGTTGGCGGCACATCGGCGCGTGATCGATTCGGGGAGGGGCGCGGCGGAGCCCGCGGTCACAGCCGCCGGGAGGGCCGCGGAGTCCGCCGCGGGCTCAGGCCCGGCAGAGCACCTCGCCGTGCGGGACCATGAACCAGGCGTCGTCCCGCGTGCCCCACTCGCGCCACGCGGCGGCGATCCCCGACAAGTCCTCGGTGCCGGCACGGCCGCCGGCGGTGGCCATCTCCGCGTACGCCGAGCCGACCGTGCGGTCCGCCCACATGCCGCTCCACCAGGCCCTGCTCTCCGGGGTGGCGAAACACCAGTTGGCGGCGGTCGGGGTGATGTCGGTGAAGCCGGCCCGGCGCGCCCAGGACAGCAGCCGGCGGCCCGCGTCCGGCTCGCCGCCGTTGGCTCGGGCGACCCGGCGGTACAGGTCCAGCCAGTCGTCCAGGCCGGGAACCTCCGGGTACCAGGCCATCGCCGCGTAGTCGCTGTCGCGGGCCGCGACGATGCCGCCGGGGCGGCAGACGCGCCGCATCTCGCGCAGTGCCTGCGCCGGGTCGCCCACGTGCTGGAGCACCTGGTGGGCGTGGACGACATCGAAGGAGTCGTCGGGAAAGTCCAGGGCGTGCACGTCGGCGGTGGTGAATTCGACGTTGTCCAGCCCGCGTTCGGCCGCGACGCCCGCCGCCTGGGACAGGATCTGCTCGGTGGTGTCGACGGCGGTCACCCGGCCGGGAGCGACCAGCGCGGCCAGGTCCGCGGTGATGGTGCCGGGGCCGCAACCGACGTCCAGCACGGTCAGGCCGGGGCGGAGTTCGTCGATCAGATAGGCCGCGGAATTGGCGGCGGTGCGCCATCGGTGCGAGCGCAGCACCGACTCGTGGTGGCCGTGGGTGTAGACGGCGGTCTCCTTCGGCATGGCCGTGCATCCTTTCTCGGAACGCGGCTGGAAACGTCTCGGAACACGGCGGAGACGCGAGCCGCGAAGCGCTGATCGGTACCGTCACCGTACGCCGCAGTGTCGAATGATGAGATACATGTCTTGCTATATGGACGAGTTGCGTTCGCGCCCCGGCTCCGGGCCGGGGAGGGTGAACGCATGGCATCCGTCTCCGCAAGTGAACTCCTCGACCGCCACGGCGAGGCGCTCCGGCTCTTCACCGACCGGGTGCACGCGGTGCGCGAGGACCAGTGGTCCGCACCGACCCCGTGCACCGAGTGGACCGTCCGTGAGCTGGTCGCCCATCTCACCTCCGAACAGCTCTGGGTGGTGCCGCTGGTCACCGGGGGCCGCACCGTCACCGATGTCGGTGACGCCTTCGACGGCGATGTGCTGGGCGACGACCCCGTGACCGCCTGGGACCGGGCGGCGGACGGGGCGCGCAGGGCGTTCGAGGCGCCGGGCGCCCTGGAGCGGACGGTGAACCTCTCGTACGGGGACAGCGCCGCCGACGCCTACTGTGCGCAGATGGTGGCCGACGTCGTGGTCCACGCCTGGGACCTGTCCCGGGCGATCGGTGCCGACGAGCGGCTGCCCGCCCGGCTGGTCGAGTTCGCGCGCCGTGAGGTCGGACCGTACGCGAAGGACCTCTCGCAGAGCGGTCTGTTCGCCGCACCCCTCGACACCGCGGCGGACGCCGACCCGCAGGCGCGGCTGCTCGCACTGCTCGGCCGACGGGCCTGAGGTCACCCGCGGCCGGGTGGCGTTGCCGGGCCAAATGCCACGCGAAAAAGATTAGTGTGGGTTCGATATTCCGGTCACGAGAGGCAGAAGTGAACGCACCGTATCTGGACGTGGCCGTACATGAGCAGGCCGAGCTCGGCGAGGGCCCGACCTGGGACCCGGTCACCGGCCGGCTGATCTGGGTCGACATCGTCTCCGCGCGCGTGCACACCTACGACCCGGTGAGCGGCCGCCGTACGGTGATGGCGACCGAACAGCACGTCGGGGCGGCCAAGCCGCGCGCCGGCGGCGGACTCGTGGTCAATCTGCGCGACGGCATCGGCCTGTACGACCCGGACGGCGCCTTCCACTGGCTGGTCCACGACCCGGAGCCGGGCCGGCGCGGCAACGACGCGGCGGTCGCGCCGGACGGGGCGCTGTGGGCGGGCACCATGCGCTACGACGGAGCCGCCGACGGGGGCAGCCTCACCCGCGTCGCGGCCGACGGCGCGGTGACCCCCGTGCTGCCCGCCGTGGCATGCGCCAACGGCATCGGGTGGAGCCCGGACGGCCGGCTGATGTACTTCATCGACACACCCACGCGCCGGATCGACGTCTTCGACTTCGACGGCGAACACGCCGTGAACCGGCGCCCGTTCGCCACCGTCGAGGACGGCGCGGGATTCCCCGACGGGCTGACGGTCGACGCCGAAGGTGCCGTCTGGGTCGCCCTGTGGGACGGTGCGGCGGTGCGCCGGTACACGGCCGACGGCGCCCTGGACCGGATCGTCGCACTGCCGGTACGGCGTCCGACCGCCTGCGCCTTCGGCGGCAGCGACCTGAGCGACCTCTACATCTCGACGGCCCGCACGGGGCTCGCCGCCCCGCACCCGCTGTCCGGATCGCTGCTGGTACTGCCGGACGCGGGGCGCGGAATGCCCCAGGTTGCCTTCACGGGCTGATCCCGCCTCACCTGCCGGTCACCGCCGCGGCCGCTCCTCCTTCGTCTGGCGCGGGCAGTCGAAACCTCGCCCCAAAAACACCTAATGCAAAGCAAAGCGAAAAGAGAGATAGGAGGCAGCGAAAGAGGGCCAAGGCTGCCTGGCACAT
>NZ_JBHVWT010000006.1:199234-223317 GCF_042882135.1 Streptomyces sp. NPDC058240 | reverse complement strand
CCCCCCCCCCCCCCCCTTCCCCCCCTCCGTCGCCCGCGGTCGGTCGAACCCTCGTATAAAGGGCCCTGAGTGCGAGACGACGCGACAGGGCGACGGGGCGGCGGCGAAGGAGGCCCGGATGGCGCGGCAGCGGACCGAGCGGGCCGGACGTACGGAGGGCGGCGCGCGCTCCGTACGCGAGGACCGGGGCCCCGTCAGGTACGGGCCGCCCGCCCCGGACCCCGGTCTGCCCGTGCTGCCCGAGCTCGCCGAGGTGCTCGCCTCGGCGGCGGGCCGCAGCGAACCCGAGCCGACCGGTGGCAGCGAGGCGCTGCGCGAGGCCGCGACCGTCTACTGGGAGCGGCGCGGACTCCGCGGCGGCCCGGAGCACGTCGCCGCGGCCCCGGGAGCCTCGCCGCTGCTGCTCGCGCTGATCGCCGCGCACGGCGGCGACGTGCTCATGCCGCGCCCCTGCACGGCCACCTGGATCCCGCAGGCCCGGCTGCTCGGCAGGCCCGCCTACCATGTGCCGACCCCGGCCGAGTGCGGTGGCGTGCCCGATCCGTACGCGCTCCTGGAGACCGTGCGAAGGGTGCGCGCCGAGGGCGGCAGGCCCCGGCTGCTGCTGATCTCCGTCGTCGACGACCCGACCGCCACCGTCGCCCCGCCGGAGCTGGTGCGCGAGGCGTGCGAGGCGGCGGTCGCCGAGGGGCTGCACGTCATCAGCGACGAGACCTGGCGCGACACCCTGCACCGGCCGCACGACACGGTCCTGCTCAGCCCGGCCGAGATGTGCCCCGACGATGTCACGGTCGTCTGCGATCTCGCCGGTGCGCTGACCCCGTCGGCCTGGCCGGTCGCGGTCGCCCGGTTCCCGGACACCGAACGGGCCGCGGTGCGCCACGCCCGTACGCTCGACATCCTCACCGCGCTCGGCGCGCTCGTCGCGGGGCCGGTCGCCATGGCCGCGGCCCACGCGCTGCGCGAACCGGACGCCGTGACGGACCGGGTCCGCCGGGCCGCCGCGCTCCAGGCCCGGGTCGCCGCCGCGGCCCACCGCGCGGTCCTGGCGTCGGGCGCGCTGGCCAGGCCCCCGCAGGCGGGCCGGCATCTCTACGCCGATCTCGGACCGCTCAGATCCCGGCTGGCGGGCCGCGGCGTCACGGACTCGCTGGAGCTGGAGGAGTACCTGACGGAACGTCTCGGCGCACCGACGCCGGGCGGGCACCGGTTCGGCGACGAACTGGGGGCGCTGCGTGTACGGCTGGGCACCGGGACGCTGCTCGGGTCGACCCCGGAACAGCAGATGGAGTCCCTCACCGCTGTGGCGCCCCTGGAATTGCCGCATGTGGCCGAAGCCCTGAGCATTTTCGGAACGGCCCTCGACGAACTCCGATGAGGAACTGCGAGACGGGAGTCTCTCGATGACGGAACAGACCGAGCGCTCCCGCACCGGGACCACGCAGCCGCCCCACGTGTCTCGCGGCAGGATCGTCGGACCGCGCCCGCTCGGCGAGGTCCGGGTCTGGCCCAGGAGCTTCGCCGACCGGCTCACCGCGCCACTCCCGGGTGTCATGAGCATGTCCCGGCTGGCCCGTGAGCACGCCCTGCGGCCCAACGCCGAAGGACTGCGCGGCATCCACCGCCTCCCCTACGCCCCCGAACCACTGCCGGCCGTCCCCACCGGCAGCACGTCCCTCACCTGGGCCGGGCACGCCAGCTGGATCATCCGCACCGGCGGGCTGACCGTCCTCACCGACCCCGTCTGGTCCCGCCGCATCCTCGGGACTCCGGCCAGGATCACCCCGGTCGGCGTCCGCTGGGAGGACCTGCCGCCCGTGGACGCCGTCGTCATCAGCCACAACCACTACGACCACCTCGACGCACCCACCTTGCGCAGACTGCCCAAGGACACCCCGCTCTTCGCCCCCGCCGGGCTCGGCCGCTGGTGCCGCCGTCGCCGCTTCACCTGCGTCACCGAACTCGACTGGTGGGAATCGGCCGAGCTCGACGGGGTCCGCTTCGACTTCGTACCGGCCCACCACTGGTCCAAGCGCACCCTCACCGACACCTGCCACTCCCTGTGGGGCGGCTGGATCATCGGCACCCCCGGCCCCGGCGGACAGCGGATCCACTTCGCCGGGGACACCGGGTACGGGCACTGGTTCGGCGAGATCGGCAGCCGGTACCCCGGGATCGACCTGACCCTCCTGCCGATCGGGGCGTACGAACCGCGCTGGTGGCTCGGTGACGTGCACACCGATCCCGAGCAGGCCGTGCAGGCCTACGAGGATCTCGGCGCCCGCGCGATGGCGCCGATGCACTGGGCCACCTTCCTGCTCTCCGCGGAACCCGTACTCGAACCGCTGACCCGGCTGCGCACCGCCTGGCAGCGGGCCGGACACCCCCGGGCACTGCTCTGGGACCTGCCGATCGGTGCCTCGCGCGTACTGGAGCCGGCACCCCGCACGATCAGTGGCTGAACCGGGCCCGCGCCTTCCGCCACACCGCGGGCGCCCCGCTGATCAGCAGCGTCAGACCCACCGCCGCGACCACTCCCTGCCACGGCTCGGGGAAGAGCGAACCGCCCAGAATGCCGATCAGCTGGTACGTCGCCGCCCACGCCAGACACGCCGGCACATCGCCACGGGCGAACCGGCGCAGCGGCATCCGGCCCAGCAGGCAGGCCAGCATCACCGGAATCCGCCCCGCGGGCACCAGCCTGGACAGCACCAGCACCGCCGCACCGTGCTCGTCCAGCTTCTGCTGGGCCTGCGCCAGCCGCTCCGGGGCGGCCCGGTCGCGGATCGTCCGCAGCCACTTCGAACCGTTCTTGGACCGCACCCCGCGCTGACCGAGCCAGTACAGGCAGATGTCCCCGAGGAACGCCGCGGCCGAGGCCACCGCGAAGACGATCAGCAGCGAGAACGGCGACGACTGGTGCAGCGCCACCACCGCGGCCGAACTCACCAGCGCACCCGTCGGCACCACCGGCACCAGCGCACCCAGCGCCACCAGCAGGAACAGGGACGGATAGCCGACCGCCTGCTGCGTCGACTCCGGGGGCAGCTGCCCCACGACCTGCTGGATCACCTGGCGGCCTCCGGCCGCACATGCTCACCGTGGGACAGCCGGTGCACGGACACCTCCGGCGCCAGCAGCGCCGCCTTGCGGACGAACTCGTCACCCGGTGAGTGGAACTCGTGCGGCCTGATCCCGTCCATGCCGATCGGCCAGTACGTGCCGTAGTGCACTGGCACGGCCGACCGCGGCGCCAGCCGGGCCAGCGCCTGCGCCGCCCGGCCCGCGTCCAGATGGCTGTGGCCCAGATACGGGCCCCAGCCGCCCACCGGCAGCAGCGCCACGTCCACCGGGCCGACCGCCTGCGCCATGTCGTCGAAGAGCCCCGTGTCACCGGCGAAGTACGTCCGCGCCTCGCCCTCGACCACGAAGCCGAGCGCGGGGGAGCGATGCGGGCCCACCGGCAGGCGCCTGCCGTCGTGCATCGCCGGAACCGCCCTCACCCGCACCTCGCCGATTCGGACCTCGTCGCCCGGGGCCACCTCGGTGATCCGCAGCCCGCGTGCCGAGCGCAGCACCCGCAGTCCCGGCACGGAGCGCACCGCACCCAGCGGCACGACCAGCCTGCTGCCGGGGGCGAGCCTCGCCAGGGACGGCAGATGCAGATGGTCGGAGTGCAGATGCGAGACCAGCACGACATCGGCGACCGCCGCCTCGGGGCCGGGCAGCTCACCGCGCCGGCGGCGCAGATGCGCGAAGCGCCGCGCGAAGAGCGGATCGGTCAGCACCCGGACCCCGGAGTCCTCGATGGTGCAGGTGGCATGACCCCACCAGGTGACTTCCACCGGCACGCGACGCCTCCTCGTTCCCGGGCTCCTCGGTTCCGGCCCCGGCATCGAGCCTAAGGGCTGGGCCGGGGCAGGGGCGCACAGGTGTTCCGGGCCCGTGCTCCGCACTCCCGCCCTCCCGGCACGCGCCTTCTTGCGCGGGGGTCCGGAAGGTAGGGTCGCCGGTACGCCTAGCACGGGGGGAACGGCCATGGGGGACGTGACGGACGTACGGGTGGCGGCCATCGCCAGCCTCACACCGCTCGAAGAGCTCGACAGCGATCCGTTCCTCGTGGACACCCGCAGCCAGCACGACATGTGCGCCCGCTGGGCCGCGGACAAGGGATACGTCGTCACCCGGCAGCTGCGGCTCTACGGACTGCGCCCCGACCACCACGCCCTGTGGACCGATGTCGAGAGCGGCGACATCGAACTGTTCGTCGCCGCCAACGACCGCGTGCTGGCGCGGGCACTCACCTCGGTGCCGGAGTTCGCCGCGGAGTGCGAGCGGCGCGGCGTGCGGCTGGAGATCGCGGGGCTGGACGAGCCGCCGTACAACGCCCGTACGAAGGCGAGCGTGCACCGCAGACTCTCCATGCCGACCGCCGGTTACGACGGCTGCTGACCCGACCGCCAGCCGCTGTGGCCGGTGGCCCGCGGGCCCGCTGTGAAAAGCTGGGGGGCCAGGGCCCGGAACGGCGGGGTCCGGATGTGAGGTGGAACGGCGTGGACGACGGGCGATGGCGAACGGCCGGCAGCGCCCTGATGCGAGTGGTCCTGGTGTGGGCGGTCTCGACGCTCACGATGCTGGCGCTCGCCGGGATTCTGCCGGATTTCCAGCTCCAGTCGGACGACGGCGACAGCATAACCAAGATCGCGTTCACCGCGGCCTGGGGCGCCGGCGCGTTCGGTCTGCTCTCCGCACTGGTCTGGCCCGTCCTGGTGAGGGCGCTGCTCATCGTGCCCGCGCTGGTGCTCGGGCTGCTCGTCTTCTTCCTGAACGGCTCGCTGCTGCTGCTCGCCCTGCGGCTCATCCCGGACGGGCGCGGTGCCGCCGACCCGCAGACGGCCGTCGTCGTCGCGGCCGTGATGTCCGCCGTCGCCTCGGCGACCTCCACCGCGCTCGCCGTCCGCGACGACAACGCCTACCGGCGCAGGCTCTCCCGGCTGGCCGTCCGCCGCCGACGGCGCAGCGGTGCGGACAGCGGGCGCAGCGGACCGCCGGGCACCGTCTTCATCCAGCTCGACGGCGTCGGTCATGACGTGCTCGCCCGCGCCGCCGACGAGGGCCTGATGCCGACCGTCGCGCAGTGGCTGGCGGACAAGGAGGGGCACCGGCTCACCCCGTGGCGCACCGACTGGTCCAGCCAGACCGGGGCCAGCCAGCTCGGCATCCTGCACGGCAGCAACCACGACGTCCCCGCCTTCCGCTGGTACGAGAAGGAGACCGGCGACGTCATGGTCTCCAGCAGACCCGCGAGCGCCCTCGAACTCCAGCGCAGGGCCATCGCGCGCACCCACGACGGCGGGCTGCTCACGCTGGACGGCGCCAGCCGCGGCAACCTCTTCAGCGGCGGCGCCGGCCAGCTGGCGCTCGTCCTGTCCATGGCGGCCCGGTTCGGCAAGGGCCGCCGCTCCAGGGCCGGGTACTTCGCGTACTTCTCCGACCCGGCCAACGCCGTACGCACCGCGCTGTCGTTCGTCGCCGAGGTCTGCCGCGAGATCGGCCAGTCGACCCGGGCGCGGATGCGGAAGGTCACGCCCAGGATCAAGCGGGGCGGGCTGTACCCCTTCATCCGGGCCTTCGCGACCGTCGTCGAACGCGATGTGGTGGTCGCCGCCGTCATCGGGGACATGTTCGCCGGCCGCACCGCCGTCTACGCCGACCTGGTCGCCTACGACGAGGTGGCGCACCACTCCGGACCGAACAGCCGCGACGCGGAGAAGGTGCTCGCGCGCCTGGACCGCTCGCTGGCCCTGATCGTCAAGGTCGCCGAGCACACCCCGCGCACCTACCGGATCGTGCTGCTCTCCGACCACGGACAGAGCCCCGGGGAGACCTTCGCGGGGGCGTACGGGCTGACTCTCAAGGACCTGGTGCGGGCGGGCTGCGGGCTGCCCGTGCCCCGTCGGGCGCAGCGCACCCGCAGCGGCTCGGAGGCGCGTGACGCGGTACGGATCGCCCTGCACCGGCCGGTCGACGAGGGCGCGGCGGAACACCTGGCGAAGCCGTCCGACCCCGTGGTCCTCGCCTCCGGGAACCTCGGCCTGATCTCCTTCCCCGACATCGAGGGACGCGCCTCGCGCGAACAGCTCCACCGCAGCCACCCCGCCCTGCTCGGCACCCTCGCCAACCACCCCGGCATCGGCTTCCTGCTGGTCCGCAGCGAGCGCCACGGATCGGTGGTGCTGGGCCGCGGCGGAACGGAGATCCCGGTCTCGGAGCTGGTCGACGGGGAAGGTCCACTGGCCCCGTTCGGCCCCGGCGCGGCTGCGGCGGTGCGGCGGACGGACACCTTCCCGCACGTCGCCGACATCATGGTCAATTCGATGTACGACGGCACCACGGGCTGTGTGCACGCCTTCGAGGAGCAGATCGGCTCGCACGGCGGTCTGGGCGGCGAGCAGTCCCGCCCGTTCCTGCTGTGGCCGGCCGCTCTGTCCGCGCCGGTGGCGCCGGACACGGAGCTGGTCGGTGCCGAACAGGTGCACAAGGTGCTGCGGCGCTGGCTGCGGGAGTGCTCGGGTCCGCAGATCCCTCTGTCGGCGCCCGGTGCGGTGGGTGGCGCCGACGAAGTGGACGGCACGGTCCAGGCGGCCGGCTGAGAGGCTGTCGGGTGACCTCGGACCGGAAAAGCGGACGCGGTCCGGTGCGTGCGATTCCGAGGCGGAGGAGGGAGGCGACGCGGAGCGTTGGCGACCGACGACAACGCAGGAAGCGTGCGTGCCAGGGCGTGGCCGCCCGGTCCGAGGTCACCCGACAGCCTCTGAGGGGCGTTGTCAGTGGTGGGCGGCAGGATGGGGGTCATGACGAACTCAGCTGTTGTGCTCGCCGATACCGCCGCCTACGCCGCCGCGGTCGAAGAAGCGTCGCAGGCCGCCGCCGCGTACTACGCCACGGGCGAGAGCACGCTCGACGACGACGCCTACGACCGGCTGGTGCGGGGGATCACGGCCTACGAGCAGGAGCACCCGCAGGAGGTACTGGACGCCTCCCCGACCGGCAAGGTGGCGGGCGGCGCCGCGACCGGCGACGTGCCGCACACGGTGCCGATGCTGTCGCTGGACAATGTGTTCTCGGCCGAACAGTTCGTCACCTGGACGGCATCGCTGGAACGCCGGATCGGCCGTCCCGTCGCGGCATGGAGCGTGGAGCCCAAGCTGGACGGACTGGCCGTCGCGGCGCGCTACCGGGCGGGCCGCCTGGAGCAGCTGATCACCCGCGGCGACGGCACCGCGGGCGAGGACGTCTCGCATGCGATCGGCACCGTGGTGGGCCTGCCCGAGCAGCTCGCCGAACCGGTGACGATCGAGATGCGCGGCGAGATCCTCATGACCACCGAGCAGTTCGAGCAGGCCAACGCCGTGCGCACCGAACACGGCGGCGCCCCCTTCGCCAACCCGAGGAACGGCGCGGCGGGCACCCTCCGCGCCAAGGACCGCGCGTACACGGTGGAGATGACGTTCTTCGCCTACGGCGCCCTGCCGCTGCCCGACTCCGGCGAGCTGGCCGACACCCTCGCCGAACTCCCGCACAGCGAGGTCCTCGCCCACGTCGCCCGGCTCGGCGTGCACACCGCGGCGGACACGGACGTGGCGCCGCGCACCGTCACCACCGTCGAGGAGGTGCAGAGCCGGGTCGAGGAAGTCGCGGCCCTGCGCGCCTCGTTGCCGTTCGGCATCGACGGCATCGTGATCAAGGCCGATCTCGCGGCCGACCAGCGCGAGGCCGGATCAGGGAGCAGGGCGCCGCGCTGGGCCATCGCCTACAAGCTCCCGGCCGTCGAGAAGGTCACCCGGCTCCTCGGCGTCGAATGGAACGTGGGGCGGACCGGCATCATCGCGCCGCGCGCCGTGCTGGAGCCGGTCGAGATCGACGGCTCGACCGTCAGCTATGCCACGCTGCACAACCCCGCCGACATCACCCGCCGCGATCTGCGCCTGGGCGACCGGGTGATGGTCTACAAGGCGGGCGACATCATTCCCCGTATCGAGGCCCCCGTCGCCCATCTGCGGACCGGTGACGAGAAGCCGATCGACTTCCCCGAGGCGTGCCCGCAGTGCGGCTCCGAGATAGACACCAGCGAGCAGCGCTGGCGCTGTGTCCGGGGCCGCGACTGCCGGCTCGTCGCCTCCATCTCGTACGCGGCGGGCCGCGACCAGCTCGACATCGAGGGCCTCGGCGGGACCCGCGTCGTCCAGCTCGTCGACGCCGGGCTGGTGGCCGACTTCGCCGACCTCTTCACCCTCGACCGCGAGCAGTTGCTGGGCCTGGAGCGGATGGGCGAGACCAGCACCGACAATCTCCTGGCCGCCATCGGGACGGCACGGACCCAGCCGCTCTCCCGGGTCTTCTGCGCGCTGGGGGTACGCGGCACCGGGCGCTCCATGTCGCGGCGGATCGCCCGGTACTTCGCGGACATGGACCGCATCAGGGCGGCCGACGCGGAGGAACTCCAGCGGGTCGACGGCATCGGCAAGGAGAAGGCCGCGGGCGTCGTCGCGGAGCTGGTGGAACTGGCCCCGTTGATCGAGAAGCTGGTGGCCGCCGGGGTCAACATGACGGAGCCCGGCGCCACGCCGCCGCCCCCGCCGGGGGAGGAGGGCGAGGAGGCGGCCGCCGCCGCGGACGGGGAAGGCGCCGGTCTGCCGCTGGACGGGATGACCGTGGTGGTCACCGGAGCCATGACCGGCGTCCTGGAGAAGCTCTCGCGGAACGAGATGAACGAGCTGATCGAGCGGGCCGGCGGGAAGTCCTCGTCCAGCGTCTCCAAGCGCACCTCGCTCCTGGTCGCCGGGGAGAAGGCCGGATCCAAGCGCACCAAGGCGGAGGACCTCGGCGTCCGGATCGCCGCGCCGGACGAGTTCGCCGAACTGGTCGCCGTGTTCCTGCCGTCGGAGGTCTGAGAGCCTGTCGGGTGACCTTCGATCGGAGAGCGGACGCGGCATGGTGCGTGCGATTCCAAGGCGCCGGGATGGCCTCGGATGGGGTCTCCCCTGCTCGAACGAAGTTGAGAGTTCGGGGAAGGAGCTACTAGGCCATCCCGGCAACGCCGGAAGCGTGCGCGCCAGGGCGTGGCCGCCCGATCAGAGGTCACCCGACAGGCTCTGAGGCACGACGGAGGCCGCCCGGGGCCTGTCCGACCCTGATCTGCCTGACAGGCCCCAGCGGCCGAGCCCTTGGATTTTGCCTGGGAGTGGCTTTCTTTGCCTCCCTATTGCATAGTGAGAGCTCGGCCATGCCTCGCTATCAGCGGGTTCATGGGTGTGTGCGCGGCCGCGGTGGCGGGCCGGGGGGAGGGGCGATGCGTTCTCTGCACGACGGACGACGACTCGGCCCGTCCGTCCGCCAGGACCACAAGGGCGTCACCCGTGGCCTCGCCCTCGATCTCGGCAGCTCCCGCACCCGCGTCTGGGTGCCCGGACAGGGCCTCATGGCCGACACCGACATCTGCGGCGACTTCGGTACGGGGCGCGCGCACGGCGGCCCGGTCCGGCGGGGGCGCATCGTCGACCCCGAGTCCTGCGGCCGGATGCTCGGCCGTATCGCCGACACGGCACTGGGCGCGGACCGCACCGGCACCGTGATCGTCCTCAGCCACCCCGTCCTCGCCGGGGCCCGGCACCGCGCCGCGGCGAGGGAACTGATCGCCGCCCTGGGGCCGACGACCGTCATCGCCCTCGACAGCGCGAGGGCCGCCGCCGCATACGCCGGACCGCGGGACGGCGGCCCGCTGCTCGTCGTCGACATCGGCGCGGGACTGACCGAGACGACCCTGCTCGTCGACGGGCAGGTCCGCGACGCCCGCCAGGCCGAGACGGGGCTGGGCGACCTCGACCCGGCGCAGCCGCCCACCGCCGTCGTCCGCACCGTCCTGGACATGATCACGGAGATGTGGAAGCAGGACCGGCACGGGGCCGTCCTCGGGGCCCTGCGCAAGGGCCCGTTGCTCATCGGGGGCGGTGCCACCCGCCCCGACATCACCAACCGGATCGCGGTCCGCCTCGGGGTCCCGGTACGTCTCGCCGACGACCCGGCGACCGCGGTCGTACGCGGCGCCGGGATGGTCCTCGGCTCCGTACTCCGCCAGGCCGGCGCGGCACCGGCCCTGACCGGCCGAACCGGGTGACCCCCCTCCCGGGGCCGCCCCCGGGGAACGCGCCCCGAAGGGCACGGCCGGGCGCCCCGGCACACCGCGGCACCGGGCGGGCGGCCCGGCTGGTCCTCGCCGCACTCCTGCTCGCCGTCCTCACCGTCGTCGGCGGCACCCCCGCAGCCGCCGGATCCGCGCTCCCCGCCCGGCTGTTCGCCGGGGTGCCGCCCTCCGCCGCGTACTCACCCGGCGCCCACCAGCCCACCCCGCACACCGACCGGACCGCCCGCACGGGCACCGTCCACGACCCCCGGCGCACCCGCACGGGCCCCCTCCAGGACTCCCGGCGCACCCGCACGGCCACGGCGACCGACCACCACCGCTACCGGCCGCAGACCACACCCCTGCCCCAGCCCCGGGCCGGCACCGACCAGGCCCGCACCGCGCATCACCTCCCGCCGCCCGGCCCCGACGTCCTGCCGGCCGGCGCGCCCGGCATCCACGCTCCGCAACGGGCCCACCGGCCGGCCCCCGCCGCGCCCCCTCGTGCCACCGACCAGTCGCGCGTCGCGCTCCCCGGCGTACGCGGGCCTCCATGGACGGCCGTTCACCGGCCACCGGTCCTGCCACCGGTCCCGTCCCACAGAGCCGCCGTGCCGCCCTTGCCGAGGTGAGGGCGCCCGGCGCCCCCTCGGAGGAAAACCATGACTCGCGCCACCACGGTGCGAGCGGTTCTGGCTGCGGCCGTGCTGCTCGTCTCCGTGCTCATCACGCTGACCATGTCACCCAGACTCGGCCTCGACCTTCAGGGCGGCACCAGAATGGTGCTCCAGGCCAAGGACTCGGACACCGCGAAGGCGGACCGGGAGAGCACCGACCGCACACTCGAAGTGCTGCGCCAGCGCATCGACTCGCTCGGCGTCGCCGAACCCACCCTGACCCGCTCCGGCGAGGACCGGATCATCGTCGAACTCCCGGACGTCCAGGACCCGCGCAAGGCCGCGGAAATCATCGGCAGAACGGCTCAGCTCAGCTTCCATGCCATCCAGGGCCCGGACAGCGGGGACGAGCGCAGGGCCGAAGCGGGGCCGACCCTCCCCGACGAACAGGGGCGCGCCCTCGATCTCGGCCCGGCCAGGCTCTCCGGCGCGGGCGTCAAGGACGCCACCGCCGCGTTCGATGCCCAGCAGGGCGCCGGCTGGACCGTGTCCCTCGACTTCCACAAGCAGGCCGGCCGGGACTGGACCAGGCTGACCGGCGAAGCCGCCTGCCACCCGGTCCAGGACGACCGGCGCCGCGTCGCCATCGTCCTCGACGAGCAGATCATCTCCTCGCCGCAGGTCTCCCCGTCGGTCGGCTGCAACGCCGGCCTGCCCTCCGGCTCCACCCAGATCACCGGATCGTTCAGCGCGGACGAGGCCCGCGAACTGGCCCTGCTGATCAAGGGCGGCGCGCTGCCGCTCCCCGTCGAGATCGTCGAGCAGCGGACCGTGGGACCGACGCTCGGCGCCGCCGCCATCGACGCCAGCGCCCGCGCCGCCCTCATCGGCGCCGCGGCCACCGCACTCTTCATCACCGTCGTCTACCGGCTCTTCGGCGCACTCGCCGCCGTCGCGCTCGCCGCCTACGGGCTGATCTCCTACGCGGCCCTGGTGGCCCTCGGCGTCACCCTCACCCTGCCCGGCCTCGCCGGATTCGTCCTGGCCATCGGGATGGCGGTCGACGCCAACGTGCTGGTCTTCGAACGGGCCAGGGAGGAGCACGCACAGCATCCGGGCCGCTCCCTGCGCTCCTCGCTGACCGCCGGATTCCGCAACGCCTGGAGCGCCGTCGCCGACTCCAACGTGACGACGCTGATCGCGGCCGGACTCCTCTTCTTCCTCGGCTCCGGACCGGTGAAGGGATTCGGCGTCACACTCGCCATCGGTGTGATCGCCTCCATGTTCTCCGCACTCGTCATCGCCCGCGCACTCACCGAGATCGCGGCGGGCTCCCGGTTCGTCAGCGACTACCGGGGCGTCAACGGCATCGCGTTCCCCGGCCGGGTACGCACTTGGCTGACCCGCCGCGATCCCCGGCTGATGCGGTTTCCGGGCCGCTGGCTGATGGTCTCCACCGCACTGGTGGCCGTGGCCGTCCTCGGGATCGTCGTGCGCGGTGTCAACCTGGGCGTCGAGTTCACCGGCGGTCGGCTCGTCGAGTACTCGACGAGCCGACCGGTCGACGTGGAGCGGGCCCGCACCGCCCTGGCCGGCGCGGGCTTCGGCGACGCCGAGGTCACCACGGCCGGTGCGGGCGACATCTCCGTACGGACCGGCGAACTCGACAACGACGGCGAACACGCCCTGCGCGCCGCCCTCGCGGCGGAGGGCGGCACGACCACCAAGGTCCGCGACGAGCTGATCGGCCCCAGCCTCGGCGACGAACTGCGGCGCAATGCCCTGATCGCGCTCGGCATCGCCGTGCTCGTGCAACTGGCCTATCTGGCGGTCCGGTTCCGCTGGACGTTCGCCGTGGCCTCGGTCGGGGCGCTGGTCCACGACGTGATCATCCTGGTCGGCGCCTTCGCCTGGCTCGGCCGCACCGTCGACGGCATCTTCCTGGCCGCACTCCTCACCGTCATCGGATACTCCGTCAACGACTCGGTGGTGGTCTTCGACCGGGTGCGGGAACTCTGGGCGAAGGCCCGGCGCGTACCTCTGGCCACCATCGCCGACCGGGCCGTTCTCCAGACCGTCCCGCGCACGGTCAACACCGGAATGGGCGCGCTCTTCATCCTCGTCGCGCTCGCCGTGCTGGGCGGGGACTCCCTCGCGGACTTCGCCCTCGCCCTGCTGATCGGCATGTGCGTCGGCACGTACTCCTCGGTGCTGACCGCGGTGCCGGCCGCCCTCGTCCTGGAGCGGAGCAGCAAGGCCCCGCCGCCCGCCCGCAAGCGGTCACCGGGACGCCGGTCCGGGACGAAGGCGGCACGCCGGGATCCGCTCGACAACGGAGCACGCGTCTAGTGCCGTAAAAGGGCCTGCTCCGGATCAGTTCCGGCGCTCGGAGTCTGCTTCGAGCGCCGGCTCGGGGGCGGTCCTGTCGAGCAGGACCATGGCGTCGTGGTCGGAGGTGCCGGGCTCGGCCATGTACACCCCGAGGCATGTCCCACGGCTACACCGGTTCCGGGACCGACACGGCGGAGTCCCTCCGCACGATTCACCGGGCGCTGGACCCGGGTGTCACCCCGATCGCTGGGTGACACCCAGATCGACACCGCCGAGATCCACGGCCCCTACGCCAATGAGGAACTCGTCGGGCGCGCGGGAGAAACCCACCCGGAAGCCGCCCGGCAGATCTCGAACGCTGAGACCCCGCCCCACGCTCGCCCAGCGCCGCCTGGCCGGAGCCCGTTCCCGAGGGTGACCACGGCCGGGGCGGCGTCGTCGAGGGGACCGGCTCCGGGGTGCGCGGCCTCAAGCCCGGCGACGTGGTCGTGGGGACAGGCCGCGCGGGTCCCGTACGCCGACGGCACACTGTCAGGCTGCCGTTCGGCGAGGACTCCGAACTCTTCTCCTGATCCGGCCCTGACCGGCGGGCCCGCTGACCGGCCACGCACCCTGCCCGCGCTGTCACTCCGAAGGGGCGGCTGAAAGGTGCTGGTCGGCGGCCCAGGAGGCGAGGATCCGCAGCCGGTCGTGGGTGGGGGTGCCGGCCGCGGCGGTCCAGATGACGAGCTGCTGATCGGGGTCGGTGCTGGCGGTCAGGGTGTCCCAGTCGAGGGACAGCTCGCCGACGACGGGGTGGTGAAGGGTCTTGGAACCGATCGCGAGGGCAGCGACGTGATGGGCGGCCCACCACTGGCGGAAGTACGCGTCCTGGACGGACAGTTCTCCCACCAGGGCGGTGAGCCGGGGGTCGTCGGGGTATTTGGCGGCCTCCATGCGGAACTGTGCGACGGCCGTGCGGGCGACCTTCTCCCAGTCGGCGTACAGAGTCCGCATCGCCGGGTCGGTGAAAAGAATGCGGAGGTAATTCCGCTGCTTTTCGGGGATCCGGGCGAAGTCCGTGACGAGGGCGGCGGCCAGCTGGTTCCAGGCGATGATGTCCATCCGTCGGC
Source organism: Streptomyces sp. NPDC058240 (assembly GCF_042882135.1). Taxonomy (NCBI): domain Bacteria; kingdom Bacillati; phylum Actinomycetota; class Actinomycetes; order Kitasatosporales; family Streptomycetaceae; genus Streptomyces; species Streptomyces sp. NPDC058240. The sequence goes on along the minus strand of NZ_JBHVWT010000006.1, from coordinate 209,074 downwards.
CGAGGACGACGGCGGGCGTGGCGGTGAGGTCGTCCAGCAGGCGCTGAAGCTGTGGCTGGACCTTCTGGCGGGCGCGGCGCCGGGGGCGGGGAGTCTCCTTGCCGGCGAGGCCGAAGAGGTACTTGCGCTGGTCGTCGTCGAGGTGCAGGGCCTGGGCGAGGCCGTTGAGGACGGGCGCGGATGCCTGGAGACGGCCCTGTTCCAGCCGGGTGTAGTAGTCGGTGGAGATCGCGGCGAGCTGCGCGACCTCTTCGCGGCGCAGGCCGGCGACGCGACGGGGCCGCGGGGGGTCGGGCAGCCCGACGGTGCGGGGGGTGAGCTCGGCCCGCCGGGCCTTGAGGAACTCTCCCAGCTCGTTGAGATGCGGGTCGGGGCTCATGGACCCAGTCTCGCATCGCCGGACCCGCGCGAAGGGGGGAGAGTTTCTTCCTATGAAGGCTTCTTCCTACGAACAAACCCTCCCCTTTTCTTGACCCGCAGTCGGTGTGAGAGTCGGTGGTGAGGCTGCCGGAAGGCAGAGCGGCCGTCCTCCGGCCAGGGAAGCCGTCACCGCCCTGATCGCCCTGTACCGGAACGACCAGCTCGGCTTCCACGTCGAGCCGACGCTGGAGAACGGGCTGACGGAGGAAGAGCTGACCGAGGCCATCACTCATCCGGCCTTCTACGCGGGCCGGCCCGACGCCAGGGGCGCGGCCGGACAGCTGAAGGCCGTCCTGGCGTCCGCCGACGGCGCCCCGGACAACTGACCGACCACCCCCGTACACAGGAGCATCCCCGTCCCATGAGCAAGGTCATCTTCGTCACCGGTGCAGGCCGCGGCCTGGGCACCGACATCGCCCGTCAGGCACTGGCGGCCGGCCACCGGGTCGTCGCCACCGGCCGCCGCCCCGACAGCGTCCTTGAGGCGCTCGGCGGCGAGCAGGAAAACCTGCTGGTCACCGCCCTGGACATCACCAGCCCGGACGCCGCACGCTTGGCCGTCGACGCCGCAGTGGCCGGGTTCGGCCGGATCGACGTGCTGATCAACAACGCCGCCGGCTTCCAGGCCGGCTACTTCGAGGAGATCTCCGACGCCCAGATGCGGGCCCAGATCGAGACGAACCTGTTCGGCCCGATGAACGTCACCCGCGCCGTTCTGCCGGTCATGCGCAAGCAGCGCGCCGGTCACGTCGTCACGATCTCCTCGATCGCCGGACTGGTCGGCCAGGAGTTCTGCGTCGCCTACGCGGCGTCCAAGTTCGGTGTCGAGGGCTGGATGGAATCCCTGCGCTTCGACGTCGAGCCGTACGGCATCCATACCACGATCGTCGAGCCCGGCTTCTTCCGCACCGAGCTGCTCGTGGACGCCTCCACCAGTTGGGCGGAGCTGTCCATCGACGACTACGCCGAGCGGACGAAGTCCACCAAGGCGATGTGGCAGTCGATGAACGGACAACAGGCCGGCGATCCGGTCAAGCTCGCCGACGCCCTGCTGAAGGTCGTCGACCTGGACGAACCGCCCCTGCGGTTCGTCGCCGGCGACGACGCCATCCCCACCGCCGAGGCCAAGGGCAAGCAGATCACCGGACAGGCCGGTGCGTCCCGTGCCCTGGGCTCGGGCCTCGCCCACGGCGACGCCGCCTGACCGGCGGCCGAACACAACGCAACACAACGCAATGCATCGCAACGCAACACAGCCCGCTCACACTCACACCTCATGCGAGGAGGACCCGTGGAATTCGTCAAGGCCCGGCCCACCGGCAAGGGCCCCGAGGACTGGTTCGACGGAGACGTCTGGTTCGACGTCATCCACGCCGGCCAGGAGCCGTCCCGTCTGCGCGCCAACATGGTGCGGTTCTCCCCGGGCGCCCGCACCGCCTGGCACCACCACGCCGTCGGGCAGACCCTGCACGTCGTCGCCGGGATCGCGCTGATCGGCACCCGCGACGGCACGGTCTACGAAACACACCCCGGCGAGACCGTCACCTGCCCGCCCGGCGAGGAGCACTGGCACGGCGCCACCGAGGACCGCTTCATGCAGCACCTCGCGCTGTGGGACGGCACTGCCCCGGGCGACGACCGGCCGGAGACCACCTGGCTGGAGAAGGTCACCGACGAGCAGTACAACGGCCCCCGCACCCGCAGCCGGTAGCCCCGCAGCCAGCGGCCCGGGGCCGACACGGGCCGGCCCCGGGCACCCGCGCGACCCTGAGGAAGACGCATGACCACGACCATGACCGCGCTGTTCGGCGGCACCGGCCCCACCTGGGAGATCCGCGAGATCCCCGTACCGCGGCCCGGCCCCGGCCAGATCCTCGTACGGGCCCGGACGGTGGCCCTGAACAACGCCGACGCCGCCATGGTCACCGACGCCGACCCCACCACCGGCGGCACCGGCAAGGAGTACCTGGCCGGTTATGAATTCGCCGGCGAGGTCGCCGAGGTCGGCGACGGCGTCCCCGAGGCCACGGTGGGCCGGCGCGTCATGGGCACCGGCCCCGCCGGCTTCGCCCAGTACGTCCTCGCCGACCACCGGCACGTCCTTCCCGTGCCCGACGAACTCGGCTACGAGGAGGCATGCGCGCTGCCCACCGTCTGCTCACCGAGCACGGCGCCCTCATGGCCGGCACCTGCGCCTGCGCGGAGTCTCCTTCGGCTTCACCAGGGCCGCCGAACTCGGCGAGGTCATCGCCGCCGCCGGCCGGGAACTCCTGCATGCCGTCGCCGACGGCCGGGTCCGCCCCCTCATCGACAGCACCCACACCTTCACCACCGCCACCGAAGCCCTGGAACGCCTGCGTTCGCACCGGGCCCACGGAAAGATCGTCCTGACCGTCGACTGACGGGGCGGTCGATGACCTCTGCCAGGGGGCAGCCGGTCGAGGCCGAGGGAAGTTCGGCGCGCGTCCCGCCTCCTGCGCGGCTGCCCAGGAAGTGAGAAGGGCCATTGCGCAGCTCGGCGGAAGGCCTCAGGGAACGAGGGACCGCAGATGGTCGGCGGTGGCCCGGTCGGCGGGCAGCAGCGTCTCGATCGCCAGCTCGGCCACCGTCACATCCATCGGCGTATTGAACGTCGCGATGGAGCAGACGAAGGAGAGCACCCGCCCGTCGTGCTCGATCAGCAGGGGCAGCGCGAAGGGCAGCGACGCAACGGGCCCGGGGCCGATGCCTTCCGGGACGGGATAGCCCGCGACCTCCTCGTACAGCTCACGCAGCTCCGCCGAACGGGCCAGGGCGATCTGACGCTCCATCTGGTCCAGCAGATCGGCCCGCCACTCCCGCAGATTGCGGATGCGCGGGGCGAGACCCTCCGGGTGCAGGGTGAGCCGCATGGCGTTCAGCGGCGGTACGAGCAGATGCTCGGCCACCCCCTCCATCAGCGTCGCCATACCCCGATTGGCCGCCACCACGTTGTACGTACCGTCGACGACCAGCGCCGGATACGGGTCGTACGCCTGGAGCAGCCGCTCCATCCCCTCGCGCAGCGCGTCCAGCGCCGGGTCGTCGAGCGCGGTCTGTGCGTAGCGGGGCGCGTAACCGGCCACCACCAGGAGGGCGTTGCGTTCTCTGACCGGGACCTCGAGATGCTCGGCCAGCCGCAGGACCATCTCCTCGCTGGGGCGGGAGCGGCCCGTCTCGATGAAGGAGATGTGCCGGGCCGAGGAATCGGCACGGAGCGCCAGCTCCAACTGGCTGATCCGGCGCTGCTCCCGCCAGCTGCGCAGGAGCGGTCCTACCCCCGTGTCAAGCGCGACAGTTGTCATACCCAGACCGTAACGTCACCGGCACCGATCGCCGATGAGGGAGTCGCCGTATGCCCGCCGCACCGCTGTCACGGAAAGAGATCGAGGACCGTCTGGGCGGACTGCCCGGCTGGTCGCTGGAGGGTGACCGGATCACCTGCACCTACCGGCTCCACACCCACTTCGCCGCCCTCGGGCTGACCACGCATGTCGCCGCGATCCAGGACGAACTGAACCACCACTCCGATCTGACCCTCGGGTACAACACCGTGTCCCTGTCCGTGAACACGCACGACGCGGGCGGCGCGGTCACCGAGCACGATCTGAACCTGGCCGCGCGGGTGGCGGCGATCGCTCCCGGGCACGGCGTGCGGTAGCCGCGGCGGCGCGCGCCATGTCACATGGCCGCGTCGCTCAGGACGGCGCACGCGCGGTGACGTGTCACATCGCGGACGTGTCACATCGCGGCGCCGAACCGTGGATGCGCGGCGAGTCAGCGCGTATAGCTCTCGCTGCGCTTCACCGCTTCCGCGTACGCCGTCCGCGTGTGTCCGCTCACCGCGCCCACCGCCGCGTCGGCCGCCGCCGAACGCGGATGCCGGCCCAGCAGATGGCGCCAGCTCAGCGGCGAGCCGACGATCGGCCGCGTCACCAGCCCCGGGGCCGGCGGAAACGTCGCCCGGCACAGTCCGACCGCCCGCCCCACCTGCACCAGATGGACGACGGAAGCCGTGTCCGTCCCATACACCGAGACCGGGCTGAACCCGGCCCGCGCGCAGGCGCCGAAAAAACAGTCGGCGAAACAGCCGTCGCCCGGCACGTTCGCCCAGCACTCGTCCGCCAGTGCGGCGAGGGCGAGTTCCTGTCCACCGGCGTGCGGGTGGGAGTCCGGCAGCATCACGAAGACCGGATCGACGCCGATCACCTGCCACGTCAGCCGGTCGTTGGCGGGTGGCGGGCTCTCCCCACAGGCCCCGATGAGGGCGAAGTCGAGGCGTCCGTCCACCAGTTGGGCGGCAATCTCGGATCCCGACCAGGAGGTGTACGTCGACACGGGCGCGGTCGGATAAGCGGTGACCAGGCGGTCCACAAGGCCGCCCAGCAGCGGGCCGTGCGTGCCGCCCAGCCGGAAGCGCTCCATCGTCCCCCGGGCGTTGGCGAACCGCACCGCCTCCTCCTGGAATTCGCTCACGGCGGGCAGCACCACCCGGGCTCGTTCGAGCACCAGCCCACCGAGGAGCGTGGGCCGGGCGCCGGTGTGGTCGCGGTCGAAGAGCGGGCCGCCGAGCGCCTTATCGATCCTTCGCAGCTGCGCGCTCAACGCGGGCTGGGCGAGCCCGAGAGTCGCGGCCGCCTTGGTCGGGCTCCCGGTGTCGGCGATGGCACGTACGGTTCACAGATGGCGCAACTCCAGGTCCATAAAAGCAAGTTATGGGCCCGGCGACGTACCGGCAATATGCGGGTGTCCGTTGGGTGAGATGTGTCCTGGAGTCGGGCGGGTGCTGGGCGGGCGGCAACGGCCGGATGGTGACTTGCTGAACTGGCAAGGGAACTTGCCGTGAGGTGGATCCGTGGTGAGGCTTGTCCCCATGAGCACTCACACCGGACACGGTCACCCCCAGAACACCGCTCACGCCCCCCACCATCCGGACTCGGCCCACGGCGGCCACCACGACACCACTCATGGCCATCATCAGGACGCCGGCGACATCGACTGGGACGTGATGGGGCCGATGCTGGAGCAGGAGGCCGAGGTCAGTCGTCCGCAGTACGAGGAGGCGGCCCGCTGGATCGCCGGGCTGCCCACGGCCCCGAAGGTGCGCCGGGTGCTCGACATCGGCAGCGGACCGGGTGTGATCACCTGCCTGCTCGCCGAGATGTTCCCCGACGCGGAGGTCGTCGCCGTCGACGGCACCCCGGCACTCCTGGAACGCACCCGGAACCACGCCGAACGCCTCGGTCTCGGCGACCGGGTCCGTACGCACCGGGCCGACATCCCCGAAGGCCTCGACGGGCTGGGGGAGGCGGACCTGATCTGGGCGGGCAACGCCCTGCACCACATGGGCGACCAGCGCGCCGTCCTGGCCGGATTCGCCGCACTGCTGCGCCCCGGCGGGACCGTCGCCCTGGTCGAGGGCGGACTGCAGCCCCGCCGGCTTCCGCGCGACATCGGCATCGGGCGGCCCGGTCTGGAGGCCAGGCTCGAAGCGATCAACGCGGACCGGTTCGAGGACATGCGGACGGCGCTGCCCGGCACCAAGCGGGAGACCGAGGACTGGAGCGCCCTCTTCACCGCGGTGGGACTGGCCCCACAGGGCACCCGCAGCTTCCTGCTCGACCTTCCGGCACCGCTCTCCGACCGGGCCCGGGACCATGTCGTCACCGAGTTCGCCCGCCGGCGCCAGATGTTCGAGGAGGAGCTCACGGCCGAGGACATCGTCGTACTCGACCGGCTGCTCGACCCCGACGACCCGGCCGGGCTGCGTCGGCGCCCCGATGTGTTCCTGCTCTCGGCGCGTACCGTGCACCTGGGCCGACGGGGCTGACGGGGCTGACGGGGCCGGAGAGCCGACGGGAGCCCGGCCCGTAGCCGGTCCACCCGCGCTGACCTGCTGGGTTCCCGGGACCCCGGGACACGGCGGGCCGGAGCGCGGGAACCGGGAGCGGGAGGGTACCCATGGGCGTGACTCTGGACCGGCTGACCCGGCGTCGCGAGCTCGGGCTGACCGTGCCCGCTGGCCGCGCTGCGCTGGGCCGCGAGGTGGTGTGGGCGCACAGCATCGAACTGGCCGATCCCACCCCCCTGGCTCGGCGGCGGCGAGCTGCTCCTGACCACGGGCCTGAGGCTGCCCGGCACCACCGCCGGGCGGCGTGCCTGCGTGAAGCGGCTGGTCGGTGTGTGCTCGTCCTGCGCGGTGACAGCCCACGGCGGGCACTGGGCGCCTCGGGCAGCGATCTCGCCGGGCGGAGCTGCCCCGGTTCGGCACCGTCCGCGACGGGGGTGCGGGTACTGCTGCTGCCGGGCGACGGACCGGCCCCGGCCCGTGCGCTCACCCATGGTGCGGCGTCCCGGCTGCGGCCGAGGCCGTGCGCCGGGCTGAGCGATGCGCACGGGCTGGATGCGGTGCCCCAGGCGCTGCGCGATGCCGCCGCGGCTGCCGAGGCGCGGAGTGGGCACGAGCTGGTCCTCTTCGCATCGATGGCCGGCCGGGTACGGGTCACCGCGCCCGGGACCCGCGGTCTGCTGGACGAGCCTGCCTCGGCCCGGATCGCCTCGCTCGCCGACCACGACCGGGAGCAGGGCACGGCACGGCACTGACCGGGCCGGTCGCTCAAGCAACCCCCGTCAACTTCCCCGTCTCAGAAGCGGATTCCGGACGGTGACCCGGTGCACACCCTCGCTCCCGGCCCCCCTGTCGGGTGTCGTGGCTTCCGCCCCGGCGCGATGGACAAGTACGGACTCTCCTGCGCGCACGCCCAGGCGCTCAACCCCGGCATCGTCTACTGCTCGGTGACCCGGTTCGGAGTCGGCGAAGGCGCCGCGCTGCCAGGCTCTGACCTGCTGCTGCAAGCGGTCGGCGGGCTGATGAGCGCTACCGGGCCCGCACCGGGACGGCCCGTCAAGACGGGTGTGGCACTCGTCGACGTGCTCACCGGACTGCCACGCGGCTGCGGGCGGCATGGCGGCGCTGCGCCACCGCGATGCGACCGGTGACGGTCGGCACGTCGGGGTCGATCCGCTGTCCTCGCTGCTGCTGCTCGCCCCGCTCGGGGTGCCCCGCGGCCCGGTCAACGACCTCGCGGGCGCCTTCGATCTCGCCGAACGCCCCGGGGCCTGTCCCCGCGGGTCACACCGGCCGACGCGGGCCACGACGACCCCATGCGCCTGGTGGCCAACCCCATCGGGCCGTCCCGAACCCCGCCGCGGTACGAACGGCGGCCGCCGCGCCTCGGCGAGCACACCTGGGGCCTCTCGTTCGGATCCTGCAGGGCTCGCGTGCCCCGGTGTCGCGCCTCGGCGCGTCGTCGTCAGTCGCCGACGCGCCGCGTCGACTCCCTCCTCCGCCTTGTGACGCACGACACCGGACCCCGCTCCCTGGTCCTGCCCGATCCGAACGAAAGACCCCAGGCCTCAGGCACCGGCTGGACGGCTGGCCGCCCGCCGACCAGCTCTTTTCAGCTCATCCGGCGCGAGTCGGCCAACACGGCACCGCCGTGCGGCGCCGTGCGGCGCCGTGCGGCGCCGTGGAATGTGGGCTGCGGACCCCGTGTCGGCGAAGCGCGGACGGGGCCGCGGATGACCGGCATTCACGGGCCCCCGGCCGCTGCTCGGACCGTGTCAAGAAAAGACACGCTGCCGCCAGGGTGAGTGGGCATCAGGAAGTCCCCCGTGCGGTCTAATGGCGGATCAATTCGCCCATGAATAGAGGCAATTGGTATCTAATCTAATCATGTGAAAATAGCATATGGCGTATTCCATATAACTCGACCGGGGTGTAGGCGCCGACCTTCGACGTGTCCGATATGACACGTATGAGGTTCGTGCGTACGTTCATTCACGGGTCGACTGAACAGCCGACCTTTCTGAGACAGGAGAAGCGTCATGGTTACCCGTTCCACCATCGTTACGGCCGCCGTCGCGGCCGCTGCAGCTCTGGCCGCCACTGGCATCACCTACGCCTCGGCTGCCACCTCCGAGCCGGTCCAGGCAACCCAGGCCGTCCAGCAGGCCGCCCCCGGTTCGGCTCTCGACGGCGGTGACGTCGGCAAGGGCAACGAGGGCAGGGGCAACGAGAGCCGTGGCCGCGACGAGGGCCGTGGCCACAATGAGGGCCGTGACCACTACGAGGGTCGCATCCACATCAACGAGCGGACGTACTCCGACGAGATGGGCGGCTGCGTGACCGTGGTCAGCGGCCTCGGCTCCAAGAGCCTCAACGTCCGCAACGACAGCCGTCGGGCCGTCGAGGTCTTCCGTGGGGCCACCTGCGACAACGGCGCCCCCATCGCCACCGTCGGTCCGCACAGCTCCAGCGACGGGGTGTTCCCGGGCCACGTCAAGGGCGGCGTGTGGGTCCACAACGGAGTGGTGGGCAGCTTCCGAGTGATCGAGCGCCACTTCGACGAAGGCCGTGACAACGGTGGCCGCGACTGGTGACCGAGTTACTCGGTTGACGTGAACCCCGGCCCGCCGTAATCGGGCCGGGGCTCCAGTCAGGGTATCCGACCGGAGTGATCCGGTCGGATACCCGCACCTGAACGACGACTGGCAGGCTCAAACACCTGCCAGCCCATATTAAGCCGGACGGTGAGGCGCTGCCAGCCGACCGGAACAGCCGCGCCGCACGCGGCTACCGGGCTCCGGTTCCGGGGTTCGGTTCCGGGTTCCGGTTCCGGGGTTCGGTTCGGGCTCCGGTTCCGGGCTCCGGTTCCGGGGTTCGGCTTCCGGATTCGTTCTCGGCACGCTGCCCGGCGGGGCCCGGCGACCGGGCGGCAGAACGTGGCGACGGCGTGGCAGACGCCGCCCATGGCCCGGCCGCCAGGAGGCCGGCGGGCCGTCTGGCCCAAGTGAGTGACGGCCCGTGCGGCACGGCGTCGAAGGGCCACTTGAATTCTGGTCCGCACGTATCCGACGCATCCCCATGCCGGCCTGTATCCGGCCCATGCCCCGAGGTGTCCCGCACCGGCTCCAACTGCCGCCACTGGCCGGGGAGTCGGTGTCCTCCCATTGCTGGACACGGGCACCGTCCGCCGTGCTGCCGTCGGCGACATCCAGGTCGAGCCCGCCGGTGAAGCTGACCGGCGTCACCACTCCGGCGCTTCCAGGTGCCGCTCGATCGGCCATCCCTGGGCGCCGTGGCTGTTGGCCCGCCGCTGCCGGCCCGGGGCGCCACCGCCCTTGGCGGAGCCGTACACCTCCAGCGGCAGGCAGCTGTCCACATTGCGCAGCCGTAACGATCAGCCGCGACGACGGGCGCGGTGTGCCCGCTGCTATTCCGGTTCCTTCCTGCGGAGCGGACCGGGGGGGAGGGGGGGGTGGGGGGGAGGGGGGTGGGGGAGGGGGGACGATGGGGGGGGGCCCGGGGCCGGGGGCGTCGGGGCGGGCCAGTTCCTGGAG
>NZ_JBHVWT010000006.1:19500-199224 GCF_042882135.1 Streptomyces sp. NPDC058240 | reverse complement strand
CACTACGCAGCCAGAACAGTCAACCACGACGACGGTCGCGTTTTGCTCGCTTCTAGTCCGTTCCCCTCTTGCGGAGCGGACCGCCGCCTGGCTCAGCAGCCGTGCTCCGGTCCGTGTGCGTCAGCGGCGCGAGAGCAGGGCTCAGGCGCCGAGGTTGAACTCGCCCGGGTTCGGGCCGAGACGCTTGCCCTCGTCCAGCGCGGCGAACGCGGCCAGGTCGTCGGCGTCCAGTTCGAAGCCGAACACATCGAGGTTCTCCACGATGCGGGACGGCGTCACGGACTTCGGGATCACCACGTTGCCGGTCTGGATGTGCCAGCGGAGCACCACCTGGGCCGCCGTGCGGCCATGCTTCCGGGCAATCGCGACGACCGTCGGGACCTCCAGGAGACCCTTGCCCTGACCCAGCGGCGACCAGGCCTCCGTCGCGATGCCGTGCTTGGCGTGGAAGGCGCGCGACTCGGCCTGCTGGAGCTGGGGGTGGAGCTCGATCTGGTTGATCGCCGGGACCACGGAGGTCTCGCCGAGCAGACGCTCCAGGTGCTCGGGGAGGAAGTTCGAGACACCGATGGCCTTGGCGCGGCCGTCGGACCGGATCTCCTCGAAGGCCTTGTACGTGTCGATGTACGCGTCCTTGGCCGGGACCGGCCAGTGGATCAGATACAGGTCGACGTAGTCGAGCCCCAGCTTGTCGAGCGAGGCGTCGAAGGCGCGCAGGGTCGAGTCGTAGCCCTGCTCGGAGTTCCACAGCTTCGTGGTGACGAACAGCTCCTCGCGGGCGACACCGGAGGCCGCGATCGCCCGGCCGGTGCCCTGCTCGTTCTCGTAGATCGCGGCGGTGTCGATGCTCCGGTACCCGGACTCGATGGCCGTGGCGACCGCCTTCGCGGCCTCGTCGTCCGGCACCTGCCAGACACCGAAACCGAGCTGCGGCATCTCGACGCCATTGTTGAGGGTGATGGAGGGGACCTGGCTCACGAGCGGTCGATCCTTACGTCGTCGGTTGGTACTCCCATGGGCAACGATCAACGGTCGCCGTGCATTCCCCTGCCGCCCGGCGTTCCGCGGCCTCCCACCCGGCCTCTTCCGTCCGGGCCATTGACCGGGTTCCGCCGGCACGCAACCCTGGAGCACGTCACTGAACAACGGACACTCTTGTGAACGCATGACCCCGAGATGACGAACGAACGACTCCGAGCGAGGTCGACGTGACGAACCCTTCCAGGCGGGCGCTGCTCGGTGCGGCGATCGGCGGCGCCGTCGCCGCCACCGCCGGCCTTCCCGCCACCGCGCACGCGGCGAGCTGGAAATTACGCTGGTCGCCCTCGGCGAGCGACGCCGGACTCGGCGCCTTCGAGACCATCGAGGACGACCGGGCCGATTCCCATCCGGCGGGGCAGCCGCACATCCTCGCCGAGGGCGACAACTTCCGGTTCACCATGCACACCGTCGACCGGGACACCTCGACGGACCGTCAGCGTCAAGAGGTGACCGGGCTGCGCACCAGCGGCAGTTCGTACCTCAAGTGGCTGCCCGGAGAGACCTGGCGGGTCACGTACCGCATGTACATCCCCGGCTCGCTGAAGGCGACCACCAGCTTCACGCACATCATGCAGATGAAGCAGCCGGGCACCGGCACCTCGCCCATCGTCGTGCAGTCCCTGCGCCGGGTGAACGGTGTACAGACCATCGAGCTCAAGCTGGCCGTCGCCGACATCCTCGTCGGCCGCACCGACCTCGTGCCGCTGCAGAACAAGTGGATCGACGTCGACTTCCGGATCGCGATCGGTGACGGTGCGACGGGCTCGGTCCGCTGGATCCTGAAGGACGGGGCCACCACCGTCATCGACAGGTCGAAGTCCGGCGTCGACACCCTTCTCGCCGACCGGGTCCGGCCCAAGTGGGGCATCTACCGGTCACTCGGCGACACCTCGGGATCGCTGCAGGACACCCATCTCCTCCTCACCCGGATGCGGGGGTACCAACTGGTCTGAGGAGCCGGAGGCGGTACGCCCTCGCACGGTCGGGGCGGCGGGGCATGCGCCCGTTGCCCCGGAGGGCTGCCCATGCTTCACCCAACCCGCCTGCACCGCCCGAGATTTGGGCCCACGCGGGGCATTGACAGAAAGCTCCGCAGGGAATCCTATGCAGTGTCGGTTAGGAACCTTTCCTAACACCGAACCGGAAGGGATCATCCGTGCACCCTGCCGCACCCCCACGCCGCCTGGTGGCCGTCGTCGCCGGCCTCAGCTGTCTGTTCCTGCCTCTGCTGGGTCACCTCCCGAAGGCCTACGCCGCCACGAACGCGCACGAGGCCTTTGACGCGTACGTCTCCCCGACCAGCAGAACGACCGCCGCGGGTCCCGGCGCCATGGCCGCGGCCCCGTACGAATACCTCGGCTGGGGAAACCCGCAGAAACCGGCCGATGTGATGGCGGCCACCGGCGTGAAGTGGTTCACGCTCGCGTTCATCCTCTCGGACGGCACCTGCAACCCGAAGTGGGACGGGGACCGGCCGCTGACCGGTGGCTCGGACGCGGCCGCCATCGACGCCATCCGGGCGGCCGGCGGCGACATCGTCGTCTCGGTGGGCGGCTGGAGCGGCAACAAGCTCGGCCAGAAGTGCACCAGCGCCTCCGCGCTGGCCGGGGCCTACCAGAAGGTGATCAACGCCTACCACCTCAAGGCGCTGGACATCGACATCGAGGACACCGAGTTCTCCAACGCCACCGTGCGGCAGCGGGTGGTCGACGCCCTGAAGATCGTCAAGAACGCCAACCCGGGCATCGTGACGTACGTGACCATGGGGACCACCCCGACCGGTCCCGACGCCACCGGCAAGGACCTCATCAAGCGGGGCGCCGCCGCAGGGCTCGACAACGACGGCTGGGTCATCATGCCCTTCGACTTCGGCGGGCACACCGGCACGATGGGCGCGGCCACGGTCAGCGCGCTCGACGGACTGAAGTCCGCGGTGAAGAGTGCCTACGGCTACAGCGACGACGCCGCCTACCGGCACATCGGAGTCTCCTCGATGAACGGGAAGACGGACGAGGCGGACGAGACCGTCACCACCACGGACTTCAGGACGATCCTCGGCTACGCGCAGCAGCACCACATCGCGCGCTACGCCTTCTGGTCCGTCAACCGGGACCGGGCATGCGGCTCCGGCGGCGACGGGGACGCCTGCAGCGGGGTGTCCCAGTCCCCGTACGAATTCACCAAGATCGTCGTCCAGTACAAGGGCTGAGGAGATCCCGTGCGTACCACCACGAGCAAACTGACCCTCGGCGGAGCGGCACTCGCCGCCGCCGGACTGCTGCTGCCACTGCTCGGTGCTCCGTCGGCCGCCGCGGCGGACACCCGCTATGAGGCGGAGGGCGCGAAGCTCTCCCAGGCGGCCGCTGCGACGAACCACACCGGCTACTCCGGCACCGGCTTCGTCGACTACACCAATGTGGCCGGATCCTCCGTGGAGTTCACGGTGAACGCCACCGCGGGCAGCGACTCGCTGGCCATCCGCTACGCCAACGGAACCACCACCGACCGCCCGCTGGACATCAGTGTCAACGGTACGGTCGTCGCCTCCGGCGTCTCGTTCGGCGGGACCGGTTCCTGGGACACCTGGGCGACGAAGACCATCAGCGCGCGGCTCGCCGCCGGAACCAACACCGTCCGGGCCACCGCGACCACGGCCGGCGGCGGCCCCAACCTCGACTACCTCGACACCGCGGTTCCCGCCACCGGCGGTCCCGCGGTGCCCTTCGGCAGCCACACCCGCCCCTACACCGCAGGGATGCTGAAGCCGTCCGGCTCGCAGTCGGCACTCGACCAGGCCGTGATCAAGACGTACAACGCCTGGAAGTCCGCGTTCGTCGAGAAGAACTGCGGCAACGGCTGGTACCAGGTGATCTCGCCGGACGCCGACCACCCCTACGTCGCCGAGGCCCAGGGCTACGGAATGGTCGTCACCGCGACGATGGCGGGGGCCGACCCGGACGCGAAGACCGTCTTCGACGGCATGGTCAAGTACATGCTCGCGCACCCCTCGGTGAACAACGCCAACCTCCTCGCCGCCGAACAGGATGCCTCCTGCAAGAGCGTCGACGGCTCCGACTCGGCGACCGACGGGGACCTGGACGTCGCCTACGGGCTGCTCCTCGCCGACAAGCAGTGGGGCTCCACCGGCACGTACAACTACAAGGACCTCGCGGTCAAGCACATCAACGCCATAAAGAAGAGCGAGGTCAACCCGACCACGCACCTGATGCTGTTCGGCGACTGGTCGGACTCGGGCGAGTCCCACTACTGGATGACCCGCTCCTCGGACTGGATGATCGACCATTTCCGCGCGTTCAGGACCGCCACCGGTGACAGCACCTGGGACGCCGTGCGCACGGCACACCAGAACCTGATCACCTCGCAGCAGTCCAAGTACGCCTCCGGCACAGGGCTGTTGGCGGACTTCGTCGTCAACACCAACACCACGGCCAAGCCCGCCCCGGGCGAGGTGCTCGAAAGCGCCAACGACGGCGACTACTCCTGGAACGCCTGCCGCGACCCGTGGCGCATCGGCGCCGACGCCGTCACCAGCGGGGACAGTGCCTCGCTCGCGTCGGCCCGCAAGCTCAACTCCTGGATCAAGACCAAGACGGGCGGCGACCCGGACAAGATCGCCAGCGGCTACCACCTGAACGGTTCGGTGTTCGACAGCGGCAACGACATGGCGTTCACCGCCCCGTTCGCCGTGACCGCGCTGACCGACTCCGGCTCCCAGGCCTGGCTCGACGCGCTCTGGAACAAGCTCGCCACCACGTCGATCGACCCGGATCTCTACTACGGCGGGAGCGTCCAGCTCCAGTCGATGATCGTCGCATCCGGTAACTACTGGGTTCCCTGACGGAGGTTCAGATGCAGACCGGAACACTCACCACGTCACGAGGAAGATTGGCCGCGCTCACGGCCGTGCTGCTCTGTACCGCGCTGGTGCAGGCCGTCCCGCAGTCGGCCTCTGCGGCCGCCACCCGGTACGAGGCGGAGTCCGCGACGATCGTCCAGGGCGCAGCCGAGTCCAACCACTCCGGCTACTCGGGAACCGGATTCGTCAACGGCGACAATGTCGTCGGCAGCTATGTGGAGTTCACCGTCACCGCGGCCTCCGCCGGCACCGGAAAGATCGCCATCCGCTACTCCAACGGCACGGCGGACGCCCGGCCCGCCGATGTCGCCGTGGGCGGCACGGTCGTCTCGGCCGCCCGCGCCTTCGACGCCACCACCGACTGGAACACCTGGGCCACGTCCACCCTGACCACCCCGGTCAAGGCGGGCAGCAACAAGATCCGGCTGACGTCCACGACGGCCAACGGACTGCCCAACCTCGACTACCTCGACGTCACGGTCACCTCGTCGGACACCGAGGCGCCCACCGCACCCACGGCGCCCAGCTGTTCGGAGATCACCGAGAACAGCCTCGCGCTCAACTGGGGCGCCGCCACGGACAACGTGGGTGTCGCCGCGTACGACATCTACGAACACGGCAACAAGCTCGGCGAGGCGCCGGGCACCGCCACCACGAAGAACCTGACCGGTCTCACCCCCGGCACCACGTACAACCTCTCCGTGTTCGCGCGTGACGCGGCCGGCAATGTGTCGTCGGTCAGCCCGATCGTGGACTGCACCACCCAGCGCAGTTCCGACACCACCGCACCCTCCGCACCCGGCACCCTGTCCACCTCGGGCCTCACCGCCAACAGCGTCGCCCTGAGCTGGGGGGCGTCGACGGACGACAAGGCCGTCACCGCCTACGAGGTACGCAGCGGCAGCACCGTCTACAAGACCGTGACCGGCACGCCACCGGCCACCACGACCACGCTCACCGGGCTCGCCTGCGCCAGCCCGTACACCCTGGACGTGGTCGCCAAGGACGCGGCGGGCAACGCCTCGCCGCCGAGCAACACGGTCACCTTCACCACCCCGGACTGCGCCACCGACGGCGGTGTGCCGTCCGGCATCGCCACCGTCTCCGGCGGCTGGTCCATCCCCTGGGGCACCTACTGGATGCCCGACGGCAAGAGCGCCCTGGTGACCGAACGGGACAGCTTCAAGGTCCTCAAGGCCACCCCCGACGGCACCAGGACCCAGGTCGGGACCGTGCCCAACGCCGTCACGACCGATGGCGAGGGCGGTCTGCTCGGCGTCGCCGTCGACCCGAAGTGGTCCTCCAACCACTACGTGTACTTCATGCACACCGCATCCGAGGGCAACCGCGTCGCACGCATGACCTACGACGGCAGCTCGCTCAGCGGCTACACGGTCCTCCTCCAGGGGATCAAGAAGAGCAGGTACCACAACGGCGGACGGCTGCTGTTCGGCCCCGACGGCTACCTGTACGTGTCGACCGGCGAGGCGCAGACCCCCGACCTCGCCCAGGACAAGAACTCGCTGAACGGCAAGATCCTGCGGATGACGACGGACGGCAAGGCCGCCCCCGGCAACCCGTTCGGCAACTACGTCTACAGCTACGGGCACCGCAACCCGCAGGGTCTCGCCTTCGACCGCAACGGCCGGCTGTGGGAGGCGGAGTTCGGCGACAGCAAGAAGGACGAGCTCAACCTCATCAAGCCGGGCAAGAACTACGGCTGGCCCGTCTGCGAGGGCACCTGCACCACCTCCGGCATGACCAATCCCAAGAAGACCTGGAACATCTCCGAGGCCTCGCCCAGCGGGATCGCCATCGTCCGCAACGTCATCTACATGGCCGCCCTGAAGGGCGAACGGCTGTGGCGGGTGCCGATCACCGGTGACACCGAGGAGCTCGGCACACCGAGCGCGTACTACGTCGGTACGTACGGCAGGCTGCGCACCGTCACCAAGGTGCCCGGCCAGGACCAGCTCTGGCTCTCCACCACCAACTGCGACAACAAGGGGAACGAACCCGACGGCTCGGACAAGCTGTTCCGGGTCTCGATCACCTAGCATCCCCGGCACCGCTCGACAGGTCACATGTGCTGTACCGCCGGGGCACCCGGGTGCCTCAGCGGTACAGCGCGTCGACCTCCGCCGCGTACGCCGTCTCGATCGCCCTGCGCTTCAGCTTCAGCGACGGGGTGAGCAGACCGTGCTCCTCGCTGAAGGGGTGCGCCAGGATCCGGAACGTACGGATCGACTCCGCCTGCGAGACCGCCGTGTTGGCGGCCACCACCGCCCGCCGGACCTCCATCTCCAGGCCCGGATCGCGCACCAGTTCCTCCGGCTTCAGCGGCGCCCGTCCCTGCATCGCGAGCCAGTGGTCCACCGACTCCTGGTCGACCGTGACCAGGGCCGCGATGTACGGCCGGTCGTTGCCGACCACGATGCACTGCGCGACCAGCGGATGCGCCCGCACCCGCTCCTCCAGGCCCGCCGGTGCCACGCTCTTGCCGCCCGACGTCACCAGGATCTCCTTCTTCCGCCCGGTGATCGTCAGATATCCGTCCTCGTCGAGCGAGCCCAGATCCCCGGTGGCCAGCCAGCCCTCGCGCAGCACCGCCTCGGTGGCCTGCGGCGCGCCGAGATAGCCGCCGAACACATTGCCGCCGTGCACCCACACCTCACCGTCCTCGGCGATGTGCACGGTCGTCCCCGGGATCGGCAGCCCGACCGTGCCGTACCTGGTGCGTTCCGGCGGGTTGGCCGTGGCCGCCGCGGTCGACTCCGTCAGCCCGTACCCCTCGTACACCGTGACGCCCGCGCCCTCGAAGAACAGCCCGAGCCGGCGCTCCATCCCCGAACCGCCCGACATGGCGTGCCGGATCCGGCCGCCCATCGCCTCGCGCACCTTCCTGTACACGACCTTGTCGAAGAACTGGTGCTGCATCCGCAGCCCGGCGGACGGCCCCGGACCGGTCCTGAACGCCCGCGCCTCCAGCGCCTCGGCGTACTTCACCGCGATGTCCACGGCCTTGTCGAACGGCCCGATCCGGCCCTCCGCCTCGGCCCTGCGCCGGGCGGCGTTGAAGACCTTCTCGAAGATGTACGGAACCGCCAGGATGAAGGTCGGCCGGAACGACACCAGGTCCGGCATCAGTGCTTTGGCCGACAGCTCCGGCTGGTGGCCCAGCTTCACCCGGCCGCGGATCGCGGCGACCTCGACCATCCGGCCGAAGACATGGGCCAGCGGCAGGAAGAGCAGGGTCGCCGCCTCGTCGCCCGGCCTGGAGCGGAAGACCGACTTCCAGCGGGCGACCATGGTGTCCGTCTCGAACATGAAATTGGCGTGCGTGAGCACACAGCCCTTGGGGCGTCCCGTGGTCCCCGAGGTGTAGATGACCGTGGCCACGGACTCGGGCGTCACCGCGCGGCGGTGGCGGTGCACCACCTCGTCCTCGACGTCCGCCCCCGCGTCGATCAGCTCGGTCACCGCGCCGGCGTCCAGCTGCCAGAGCCGCTTGAGTCCGGGCAGCCGGTCGATCACCGAGGCGATCGTCATCGCATGGTCCTCGTGCTCGACCATGACGGCGGACACCTCGGCGTCGTGCAGCATCCACTGCACCTGCTCGGCCGAGGACGTCGGATAGACGGGTACGGACTGGGCGCCGACCGTCCACAGCGCGAGGTCGAAGAGCGTCCACTCGTAGCGCGTACGCGACATCAGGGCCACCCGGTCGCCGAACCTGACGCCATGGGCGATCAGCCCCTTGGCGAGCGCCAGCACCTCGTCGCGGAAGGCCGCAGCGGTGACATCCCGCCAGTTTCCGCTCGCGTCCTTGCGGCCGAGCGCGACCCGGTGCGGGTTCTCCTCGGCATGGTCGAACACGATGTCGGCCAGGCCGCCCACGAGGGGCGCGGCCGCCATGGGTGGGACAGTGAACTCGCGCAATGACCTGCTCCTTGTGGCGCTCCGCACAGCGCCGTGACGCTACCCCACCGGGCGGCGCGGCGGGAGGGCCCCGTACCGGTGGACAATGTGGCATATGCACTGGTCAGCCACCGAAATCCGGCCAGATGGGCAAGGCTCGGGCGTGGCTGGGACCGCGGGGTAACCGGCGGGCGCCGGAATCTCCACCGAATCTGTACGCCGCTGCCACTCCCGTTCCGGGGGCATACGAGGGGATCCGCCCGGATTCACTCGAATCGGACGGGCCGGAGGCGCAATCGCCGCCGCCCGTGCTTCCCGTACGCACAGGCGGTCAGGCGTTGTCCCGGCCGTTGACCGAACCGATCGTGCCGATGCCGCGGATCAGCCGGTCGCCGCCCGCCAGGATCGCTGTCGCCAGCGCGTCCGCGGCCTCGTGCGCCCCGTCGCGACGGCGGCCGTGCGACAGGACGAAATCCACACCGCCCAGGTCCGGCAGACCCGGCCTGGCCGGCACCGGCGCCAGGCCCGGCGGGATCAATCCCCGACTGTGGGCCATCACGCCCAGCCCCGCGTGGGCCGCCGCGATCAGCCCGCTCAGACTGGTGCTCGTGCAGGCGACCCGCCAGGACCGGCCGTGCTCCTCCAGGACCTCCAGGGCGCGGGCCCGGGTGATGCCCGGTGGCGGAAAGAGGATCAGCGGCACCGGACGGTCCGGGGCGATCCGCAGCTGCGGTGCGCCGATCCAGGCCAGCGCGTCCTGCCAGACCAGCTCGCCGTGCGTGTCACCGGCGCGCCGCTTGGCGAGCACCAGATCGAGCCGGCCGGCCGCGAGGCGCTGATGCAGCGTCCCGGAGAGCTCCACCGTCAGCTCCAGCTCGACCTCCGGGTGGTCGCGGCGGAACGACTCCAGGATCTCCGGCAGCCGGGTCAGCACGAAGTCCTCGGAAACCCCGAACCGCAGCCGCCCGCGCAACCGGGTGCCGGTGAAGAAGGCCGCGGCCCGCTCATGGGCCGCGAGTATCGTCCGGGCGAAGCCGAGCATGGCCTCGCCGTCCACGGTGAGATCGACCCGGTGCGTGTCCCGGGTGAACAACTGCCGCCCCGCCGCATCCTCCAGGCGCCGCACGTGCTGGCTCACCGTGGACTGCCGCACCCCCAGCCGGCGGGCGGCCCGGGTGAAACTCAGCGTCTGGGCGACGGCGAGAAAGGTACGCAGCTGTGCGGGGTCGTACATGGCGCCAGGCTATCGCGGGCCGTGATGACAGTGAGAGCGGTGTGCGGGATTCCCGATCACGCCGATCGGGGGCAGCATGGAGAGGGCACGACCAGAACCAAGAGAACATGTGGAGCACATGAGCCGCCGTACCCCGAAGCTGCCGTCCTGGCTGCCGCTCGACCCGTACATCCTGGCACTGATCGGCACCGTCGTGCTCGCGGCGATAATGCCCGCGTCGGGCACCGCCGCGGATGTGGCGGGCGGTGCCTCCACCGGAGCGGTCGCCTTCCTCTTCTTCCTGTACGGCGCGCGGCTCTCCACCGCCGAGGCGCTGGACGGGCTCAGGCACTGGCGGCTCCACCTCACCGTGCTGATCTGCACCTTCGTGGCGTTCCCGCTGCTCGGGCTGGCCGGCAGGGGGCTGGTCCCGTACGTCCTGACGCCGCACCTCTACAGCGGCTTCCTCTTCCTCTGCCTCGTCCCGTCGACCATCCAGTCGTCGATCGCCTTCACCTCGATCGCCCGCGGCAACGTGCCCGCGGCGATCTGCGCGGGCTCCTTCTCCTCGATCGCCGGGATCTTCCTCACCCCGCTGCTCGCCGCCGGCCTGCTCGGCAACAGCGGGGACGGATTCTCCGCGGACGCGCTGCTGAAGATCGGGGTCCAGCTGCTGCTGCCGTTCGTCGCCGGGCAGCTGTTGCGCCGCTGGATCGGCGGCTTCCTCGCCCGTCACAAGAAGGTCCTCGGCTATGTCGACCGCGGCTCGATCCTGCTCGTCGTCTACACGGCCTTCAGTGAGGGCATGGTCGCGGGCATCTGGCACCAGCTCACCCCGGCCCGGCTCGGGGCGCTGCTCGGCGCCGAAGTGCTGCTGCTCGCCCTGATGCTCGCGCTGACCTGGTACGGGGCGAAGTGGTTCGGCTTCGACCGCGAGGACCGGATCACCATCCAGTTCGCCGGTTCGAAGAAGAGCCTGGCCTCGGGGCTGCCCATGGCGAGCGTGCTGTTCGGGGCGCAGGCTTCCCTCGCCGTGCTGCCGCTGATGCTCTTCCACCAGATGCAGCTGATGGTGTGCGCCGTGATCGCCAAGCGCCGCTCGCGCGACGCGCAGGAGGAGGGTCCGGCGAGCGGTGCGGTGTCGCGGGAGCCCGCCGCGGTGGGCTGAGCCGGAACCGGCCGGCGCGGGGGCGCTCCTCGCCGGCCGGACACGGGGCGCCTCAGAGGCTGTCGGGTGACCTCGGACCGGGCTGCCACGCCCTGGTGCGCACGCTTCCCGCGTTGTCGTCGGTCGACGACGCTCCGCGTCGCCTCCCTCCTCCGCCTTGGAATCGCACGCACCGGACCGCGTCCGCTTTTCCGATCCGAGGTCACCCGACAGCCTCTCAGCCCTGGCCGACCGTCGCCTCCAGGGCGATCCGGTGCTCGCCCGTGTACACGTTCATCGAAGGACCCCGCAGGAAGCCGACCAGAGTCAGTCCGGCCTCGGCCGCCAGATCGACGGCGAGGGACGAGGGCGCGGAGACCGCCGCGAGCATCGGGATCCCGGCCATCACCGCCTTCTGGGCCAGCTCGAACGAGGCCCGTCCCGACACCAGCAGAATGGCCCGGGACAGCGGCAGCCGGTGGTCGGTCAGGGCCCGGCCGACGAGTTTGTCGACCGCGTTGTGCCGGCCGACGTCCTCGCGGATGTCGAGCAGTTCGCCCGTCTCGGAGAACAGCGCCGCCGCGTGCAGCCCCCCGGTCCGGTCGAAGACCCGCTGCGCGGCGCGCAGCCGGTCGGGGAGGACGGCGAGCAGGGCGGGCCCGACCCGCAGCGGGGGCGTGTCGGCGACCGGGTGCCGGGTCGTGGTGCGTACGGCGTCGAGACTCGCCTTGCCGCACAGCCCGCAGGACGAGGTGGTGTACACATTGCGTTCGAGCGTGATGTCGGGGACCGGGACACCGGGCGCGAGCTTCACGTCCACCACGTTGTACGTGTTGACGCCGTCGGCGGTCGCTCCGGCGCAGTAGACGATCGACTGCACCTCGGAGCCGTCACCGATGACGCCCTCGCTCACCAGGAACCCCGCAGCCAGTGCGAAGTCGTCACCCGGCGTGCGCATCGTGATGGCGAGCGGCTTGCCGTTCAGCCGGATCTCCAGGGGCTCCTCGGCGACGAGCGTGTCCGGGCGGGTGGAGACGGCCCCGTCCCGGATGCGGATGGTGCGGCGACGCTCGGTGACCCGTCCCATAGCGGTTAAACCCGATTCTGTACGTGTGGGAAGCCGAACCGGCCTCTGGGGATCCCATTGTCCGGTACGGACCGGGCCGGGCAAGGCGCGGGAATCCGTGCCAAGTCGACAGAATATTGTCTACAGAATCCTTTCTGCGCGTCAATGCTGTTGTCAAGCCTCCAATGGCCGGGCGCTATTCCTGTGGGAACACGTGCCCCTGTACCGGGTAGTAGCGACCAAGACTGGATGGTTCCTGCCATACGTAGCGAGGGGACCCCGTACATGACCGGCTCACGTGTCGTGGCGCTCGGCCACTATCAGCCCGCGAAAGTGCTCACCAACGACGATCTGGCGGCCATGGTCGATACCAGCGACGAGTGGATCACCAGTCGCGTCGGCATCAGGACCCGTCATGTCGGGGGGCCGGACGAGCCGGTGGACGAGATGGCCGCGCACGCGGGGGCCAAGGCGCTGGCCGCGGCGGGGCTCCAGCCGACCGAGGTCGATCTGGTCCTGGTCGCCACCTCGACCGCGATCGACCGCTCGCCGAGCATGTCGGCGCGCGTCGCCGCCCGGCTCGGGATGGGCTCTCCCGCGGTGATGGACATCAATGTGGTCTGCTCCGGCTTCACCCATGCCCTCGCCACCGCCGACCACGCGATCCGGGCCGGCGCCGCCCAGCGCGTCCTGGTCATCGGCGCCGACAAGATGGCGGACATCGCGGACTGGACCGACCGCAGCACCTGCGTCCTGCTCGGCGACGGAGCCGGTGCGGCGGTCGTGGTCGCGGAACCGGACGGGGACGACCGGCCCGGGATCGGTCCGGTCCTGTGGGGTTCGGTGCCGGGGATGGGGAACGCGGTACGGATCGAGGGGACGCCGCCGCGCTTCGCGCAGGAAGGGCAGTCCGTCTACCGCTGGGCCACCACGCAGTTGCCGCCCATCGCCCGCAAGGTGTGCGAGAAGGCCGGTGTGACGCCCGAGGAGCTCGGGGCGGTGGTGCTGCACCAGGCCAACCTGAGGATCATCGAGCCCGTCGCCAGGAAGATCGGCGCGGTCAACGCGGTCATCGCCAGGGACGTCGTGGACTCCGGCAATACGTCCGCGGCCTCGATCCCGATGGCCCTGTCCAAACTGGTGGAACGCGGCGAGGTCCACAGCGGTGCGCCGGTTCTGCTCTTCGGCTTCGGCGGGAATCTTTCGTACGCGGGTCAGGTGATCCGCTGCCCCTGAGGGGTCCTGTGCTCGGTAGACTGTAGACGATAAGCAATCGCTGCTCGTCGGCCGGAGGGGGACCGCGATGTTGTCCGCAGGACTGCCGCAAGGGGCTGTGCCGAGGCTGGAACGGCCCGGTCCGCTGCGCGAACGCGTGTATGAGGCGCTGCTCGAACTCATAACGACGCGTGCGCTCCGTCCCGGCCAGCACCTGGTCGAGAGCGAGCTGGCAGGCCATCTCGGGGTGTCCCGTCAGCCGGTGCGCGAGGCGCTGCAGCGGCTGAACACCGAGGGCTGGGTCGATCTCCGGCCCGCCCAGGGCGCGTTCGTGCACGAGCCCACGGAGGAGGAGGCGGACCAGCTGCTCTCGGTCCGCACCCTTCTGGAGGCCGAGGCGGCACGTCTCGCCGCGGCCAACTCCGGCACCGCCGGCATCGCCGCGCTGGAGGAGCTCTGCGCCGAGGGCGAGCAGGCCGTCGCCGACGACGACGTGGACCTGGCGGTCGCCACCAACGCGGCCTTCCACGCCAAGGTCATGGAGCTGGCGGGCAACGTCGTCCTCGCCGAGCTCGCCGGCCAGGTGGACCGCAGGGTCCGCTGGTACTACACCCCGGTGGCCCGCCAACGCGGCATCCAGTCCTGGATCGAGCACCGCTCGCTCATCGCGGCGATCTCCTCGCGCGACGGACAGCGGGCCACGGAGATCATGCGGTCCCACACGGAACACACGCGCAAGACGTACCACCAGCGCGGGGACAGCGCTTAGGTCTTTCGTCCGGATCAGGGCCGGCCCCGGCGGGGGCAGACGAGGTGGTGGCTGATCCTGCAGCACTCCCCGGGGCCCGGTTCCCGGTCCTGCGCGTTCCACACCGTGCCGTCCCGGTCGAGGTGCCACCGCTGTCCGGGCGGCACGTCGTGTGCCAGGAGCGGCGCGGGCCCTTCGGGTTCGAGACGGACCCACCACCGGTAGTGGGTGGGGCGGATGTCGACGGCGAGCCCGCAGTCCGGGCAGTCGGGTGCGGGTTCCGGGCCGGGGACCGCCCCGTCCCGGAGGCCCTGTTCGTGATCGGTCGAGTGTTGGAGATCGGTCCATTCCTCAGCGGTCCGCAGCGTTCCGGTAACCCCCATGGTCAAAGGGTGCAGACAGGGCGTGAGGCGCGGTAGGTCGCGATCCGGCCGTGCCCGGTGGGAGACAACAGTGAGGCCGGACGGTGCGTGGGGCACGTGGGGCACCGCGCGTCGGCCCTGACCGA
Source organism: Streptomyces sp. NPDC058240 (assembly GCF_042882135.1). NCBI lineage: Bacteria > Bacillati > Actinomycetota > Actinomycetes > Kitasatosporales > Streptomycetaceae > Streptomyces > Streptomyces sp. NPDC058240. The sequence continues at coordinate 184,491 of NZ_JBHVWT010000006.1, read as the reverse complement.
GGGGAGCCGCGGGGCCGTCGGCCCGGGTGTGCCGGACAGCGGGCAGACTTGCTGGTGTGACGATACTGAGCAAAGGTGCCAACGTGCCGGTCGCGGCTTCCGCAGTCAGGGCCGTACTTGACTGGTCGGCAGGGTCCGGAGTGCCTGATGTGGATGCTTCCGCTCTGCTGCTGACCGGCGGCGGGCGGGTGCGGTCCGATGAGGACTTCGTCTTCTACAACCAGCCGCGGCACGCTTCGGGCGCGGTGAGTCACGTCGGCAAACGACCCGGCAGCGACTCGCTGGACGTCCACCTGGGTGCGCTGGGGCCGGACGTCGAACGTGTCGCGCTCTGTGCGTCTGCCGACGGCGGCACGTTCGGCCAGGTGCCGGGGCTGTGCCTGCGGCTGCTCGACTCGGCGTCCGGTGCCGAACTGGCACGCTTCGACATCACCGCCGCGACGGAGACCGCGCTGGTCGGCGGCGAGCTCTACCGCCGCGACGGCGGCTGGAAGTTCCGTGCGGTCGGCCAGGGTTACACCAGCGGGCTGGCGGGACTGGCGACCGACTTCGGGATCAGCGTCGACGAGGAACAGCCCGCGGCCGGATCCGGCTCCCGGCCCGTGACGGCTCCGGACCCCGCCCCGGCACCCTCGCCCGACGCCTCGCCGGTGCACGCCCGAGGCGGATCCCGCCCCCGGCTCGCCAAGGGCGAGGAGAACCTGCCCGTGGACATGCGCGAGCGCCTGTCGCTGCGCAAGCAGCAGGTCCTGGTCAGCCTGAGCAAACACGGCGTACCGGAGTTGCGCGCACGCGTCGTCCTCGTCCTCGACGCATCGGGTTCGATGGGCGGTCTCTACCGGCGGGGCACGGTGGCGGGTGTCACCGAGCGGATGGTGGCCGTCGCGGCGCAGCTCGACGACGACGGCGAGATGCAGGCGTGGACGTTCGCCAGCAATCCGGCCCGGCTGCCCGACCTTGCCGTGGGCGACCTGCCCGAGTGGCTCAGGCTGCACGTGCGCGTGGGGCAGACCTACGGCTTCGGGCGCCGGAAACCGCCCAGGGGACTGGTCCCCGGTCAGATCGACATGCGTGCGGTCGGTATCCAGAACGAGGAACAGAAGGTCATCGCCGAGGTGCGGGCCTTCGTGCGCGATCACCCGGTGCCCGACCCGACGCTGGTCCTGTTCTTCTCGGACGGTGGTGTGCACCGCAACCAGGAGATCGAGCAGGAGCTGCGGGCTGCCGCCGAGGAGCCCGTGTTCTGGCAGTTCGTCGGCCTCGGCAGTTCTCAATACGGTGTGCTGGAACGCTTCGACACCATGCCGGGCCGGCGGGTCGACAACGTCGGCTTCTTCGCTGTCGACGACATCGAGAGGATCTCCGACCAGGAGCTGTACGACAGGGTCCTGTCGGAGTTCCCGTCCTGGCTGCGGGCCGCCCGGCAGGCCGGAATCCTGCGCTGAACCGGCCGGCCCCCAGCGGCCGGCCCGTTCCGGCGCCCGGCCCATGACGCGACCGACCGGCTTTGTCCTCGGTGTGGAGAAAGTTGTAGTGGATTCCTGCGCAACTTCTTCCCACTCCCGGCAACCGCTGCTACGTTCCCCTCGAAAGCCCGACGGACAGGCCGATGTGGCGGGGAGGGGCGCGTGAGACGTATGACGGCACGACCCGCGAATGCGCATCAGGCGCGACTGCTGCGGCTGTTGCGCGACGGCGGGCCCAACTCACGGGCACAGCTGGGGGATCAGGTCGATCTCTCCCGCTCCAAGCTCGCCGTCGAGGTCGACAGACTGCTGGAGACCGGGCTCGTCGTGGCCGACGGTCTCGCCGCATCCCGCGGCGGGCGCCGCTCGCACAACATCCGGCTCGCACCACAACTGCGGTTCCTCGGCGTCGACATCGGTGCCACATCCGTCGATGTGGCCGTCACCAACGCCGAGTTGGAGGTCCTGGGACACCTCAACCACCCGATGGACGTACGCGAAGGCCCCGTCGCCATCTTCGAGCAGATGCTGTCCATGGCGGCCAAGCTCCGGGCCTCGGGGCTCGCCGAGGGTTTCGACGGTGCCGGCATCGGCGTACCCGGACCGGTCCGCTTCCCCGAAGGCGTACCGGTCGCACCGCCGATCATGCCCGGCTGGGACGGCTTCCCGGTCCGCGAGGCGCTCAGTCAGGAACTGGGCTGCCCCGTCATGGTCGACAACGATGTGAACCTGATGGCGATGGGGGAGCAGCATGCGGGCGTCGCACGCTCCGTGGGCGACTTCCTCTGCGTCAAGATCGGCACCGGAATCGGCTGCGGAATCGTCGTCGGCGGCGAGGTCCACCGCGGTACGACGGGCAGCGCCGGAGACATCGGCCATATCCAGGTGGAACCCGAGGGCCGCGCCTGCGCCTGCGGCAACCGGGGCTGCCTGGAGGCCCACTTCAGCGGTGCCGCGCTCGCCCGCGACGCCGAGGACGCGGCGCGCACCGGACGGTCGGCGGAGCTCGCCGGCCGGCTGGAGGCCGCCGGAAAACTCACCGCCGCCGATGTGGCCGCCGCCGCGGCGGCCGGTGACGCCACCTCGCTCGACCTGATCCGCGAAGGCGGCAACCGGGTCGGCCAGGTCATCGCGGGACTCGTCAGCTTCTTCAATCCCGGCCTGGTGGTGATCGGCGGCGGTGTGACCGGCCTCGGCCACACGCTCCTCGCCAGTGTCCGGACCCAGGTCTACCGCCAGTCGTTGCCACTGGCCACCGGCAATCTGCCCATCGTGCTGGGCGAGTTGGGACCGGCCGCCGGAGTGATCGGCGCCGCCCGGCTCATCAGCGACCACCTCTTCTCACCGGCCTGACCCCGGACCGGCCGCACACGGGCGCACCCCGGAAACACCGGGAGCGCCGGGAACACCCGCACCACCGCACCTGGTACAGCCCTGCCCGCTCACCGGCCCTTCCCAAGCTCCCGGCTGCGCCCGGGCAGGGGAGACCCCACTTGCCGAGGGGATTCGTCATGGCACCAGAACCGCCCCTGCTCACCATGTCCGGCATCACCAAGTCGTTCCCCGGAGTGCGCGCCCTCGACGGCGTGGACCTGGAGGTCCAGGCCGGCGAAGTCCACTGTCTCCTCGGGCAGAACGGCGCCGGCAAGTCCACCCTCATCAAGGTGCTCGCCGGGGCCCACCAGCCCGACGGCGGCGAGATCACCTGGCGCGGCGAACCGGCCGCGCTGAAGTCGCCCATCGCCGCCATGCGGCTGGGCATCGCCACGATCTACCAGGAACTCGACCTGGTCGAGGGCCTCTCGGTCGCCGAGAACATCTTCCTCGGCCACGAGCCAACCACCGCCCGCTTCGTCGTCCGTACCCGCGAGGGCCGCACGTCCGCCGCGGCGCTGCTGAAGCGGCTCGGCCATCCGGAGATCGACCCGGCCCGCCCGGTCGGTGACCTGTCCGCCGCCCAGCAGCAGATCGTCTCCATGGCACGGGCGCTCTCGCACGACGTACGGCTCATCGTCATGGACGAGCCGTCCGCCGCACTCGACCCGGACGAGGTCGACAACCTCTTCCGCACCGTCGCCGCACTCACCGCCGACGGCGTCGCCGTCGTCTACATCTCGCACCGCCTGGAGGAGATCCGCCGGATCGGCGATCGGGTGACCGTGCTCAAGGACGGCCGCGCCGTGGCCGTCGGGCTGCCCGCCGAGTCCACACCGACACGCGACATCGTTGCCATGATGACCGGCCGCAATGTCGAGTACGTCTTCCCGCCACGCTCCACGGACCGCGCGGGAGCGACCGCTGCTGCGGAGCCCGTCCTGAAGATCGAAGGGCTGGCCAGGAAGGGCGAATTCGCCCCGGTGGACCTTGAGTTGAGGCCCGGAGAGATCGTGGGTCTGGCCGGACTCGTCGGATCGGGGCGCTCCGAGATCCTGGAGACCGTCTACGGCGCCCGCAGGCCGAGCGCCGGACGGGTGACCGTGGCCGGCAAGCAGCTGCGGCCCGGCAGCGTCCGCGCGGCCGTCGCCGCCGGAATCGGCCTCGCCCCCGAGGAACGCAAGGCACAGGCCCTGCTGATGCTCGAATCCGTCACCCGCAACGTCTCCGTCTCCTCGATGTCCCGCTTCTCCAGGGCCGGCTGGATCGACCGCGGTGCCGAACGCCGGGCGGCCCGCGAAGCCACCCGCGAGCTCTCGCTGCGCCCCGACAACCCGGACACCCCCGTCCGCACGCTCTCCGGCGGCAACCAGCAGAAGGCGGTCCTGGCCCGCTGGCTGCTGCGCGGCTGCCGGGTCCTGCTGCTCGACGAACCGACCCGCGGTGTCGACGTCGGCGCCCGCGCCGAGCTGTACGCCGTGATCCGCCGGCTGGCCGACGAAGGCCTCGCCGTCCTGCTCGTCTCCAGCGAGGTGCCCGAAGTGCTGGGCCTCGCCGACCGGGTGCTGGTGCTCCGCGAGGGCCGCGTCGTGCACACGGCGGACGCCCGGGAGCTCGACGAGCACCGCGTACTCGACCTAGTGATGGAAGGGAGCCCTACGTCATGACGCAGCCCGTCTCCTCGGCGCAGCAGGGCGGGCCGGACAAGGGGGCCGACCCCGCCCCGGTCTCCGAGCCCCGGAAGAAGGACGGACCCGCGCGCACCTCCGGCCCGCGCCTGGACGTCCGCAGCCTCTCGCTCCTCGGCGTCCTCGCCGTACTGGTCGCCGTCGGCGGATTCACCGAGCCCGACGCCTTCCTGGACACCGGGAACCTTCAGCTGATCCTGACCCAGGCGTCCGTCATCGGTGTCGTCACCGTCGGGATGACCTTCGTCATCACCAGCGGCGGAATCGATCTCTCGGTCGGTGCGATGGTCGCGCTCGCCTCGGTCTGGGCGACCACGGTCGCCACCCAGGAGTACGGCTTCGCGGGGATCCTGTTCACCGCGGTGATCGTCGGACTCGCCGCCGGGCTGGTGAACGGGCTGCTCATCGCGTACGGGCGGATGGTGCCGTTCATCGCGACACTGGCCATGCTCGCCTCGGCCCGCGGGCTCGCCCTCCAGATCACCGACGGCAAGACCCAGATCGTCACCGTCAAGTCGGTCCTCGACCTGGGCCTGCCCGACTCCTACGTCCTCGGCATCCCGCCCCTGGTCATGATGTTCGCGGCGGTCACCGTCATCGGCTGGCTGGTGCTGAACCGTACGACCTTCGGACGGCGCACGCTCGCGGTCGGCGGCAACGCGGAAGCGGCCAGGCTGGCCGGCATCGACGTACGGCGCCAGCGGCTCTGCCTCTATCTGCTCTCCGGGCTGTGCTGCGGCATCGCCGCCTTCATGCTGATCATCCTGTCCGGCTCGGGACAGAACACCAACGGCAATCTGTACGAGCTCGACGCCATCGCGGCCGCGATCATCGGCGGCACCCTGCTCAGTGGCGGGCGCGGCACCATCGTCGGCTCCGTACTCGGTGTCCTGGTCTTCACCACCATCACCAACATCTTCGCGCTCAACAATCTGCAGAGCGACGTCCAGCAGATCGCCAAGGGCGCGATCATCGTCGCCGCCGTCCTGGTCCAGCGCCGCACCTCGGCGCACGGGGAGACCTGACGCTCCGCATCCCTCCCGCCGCCCCGTTCGCCCCATGTGACATGTCACGCACCGGATGAAGGGTTTGACAGCCATGCCAGAAACCAGCCGCAGACGACTGCTCCTCGGCACCGCAGCCGTCTCCGCGGGTGCCCTCCTCACCGCCTGCACCAGCAATGACCCCAAGACCGAGGACACCGCCAAGAGCACCGGACCCGCCGCCGACGACAAGCCCGGCAAGCCCGTCACCATCGGCTTCGCGGGTCCGCAGGCCGACCACGGCTGGCTCAACGCCATCAACGAGAACGCCAAGTCACGGGCGGCCAAGTACTCCGAGGTGACACTGGAGACCACCGAGGGCTCCAACGACACCGCCGCCCAGATCGGCCAGGTCAAGACCCTCATCAACAAGAAGGTCGACGTCCTCGTCATCCTCCCGGCCGACGGCAAGGCGCTCACCCAGGTCGGTCTGGAAGCCATGCGGGCGGGCATCCCCGTCGTCAACCTGGACCGGATCTTCGCCTCCCCGCAGGCCTACCGCTGCTGGGTCGGCGGCGACAACTACGGCATGGGCCTCAACGCCGGTACGTACATCGGCGAGCAGCTCAAGGGCAAGGCGGGCGCCAAGGTCGTCGAGCTGGCGGGCATCGACAACCTGGAGCTCACCAAGCAGCGCAGCCAGGGCTTCGCCGACGCGCTGAAGAACTACTCCAACGTCGAGCTGGTGGCCCGTCAGGCCGCCGACTTCACCGTCGAGTCGGGCCAGGCCAAGATGGCCCAGCTCCTCCAGGCGCAGAAGAGGATCGACGCCGTGTGGAACCACGACGACGACCAGGGAGTGGGCGCGCTGCGCGCCATCCAGCAGGCCGGCCGTGACGAGTTCCTGATGGTCGGCGGGGCCGGGGCCAAGTCCGCGATGGACGCCATCAAGGCCGACAACAGCGTCCTGAGGGCCACCGTTCTCTACCCGCCGACGATGGCCGCGTCCGCCATCGACCTGGCCCGCGCACTGGCCCAGGGCAAGGGGGTCGGCGGCCTGGCCGAGCTGGAGATTCCGACCAGTCTCACCCTCTACTCGGCCGTGGTCACCAAGGAGAACGTCGACCAGTACCTGCCGACGGGCTTCAGCTGATCAGCCCCGCGGGAGGGTGCTGACCCTCCTGCCGCACCCATCGAACGACCGACGAGGAGGAAGCCCGGATGGCCCGTAGGGAAGAGACGGATCAGGAGGCCGCAGCGCCGCCGACGCACCGGCCGGCGACGAGTGTGCCGGTGCTCGGGGTCGGCATGGTCGGATACGCGTTCATGGGCGCCGCCCACTCGCAGGGCTGGCGCACCGCGGGACACGTCTTCGACCTGCCGATGAGACCGGCTCTCGCCGCGATCTGCGGACGCGACCGGGCGGCGGTCGACGCGGCGGCCGCCCGCCACGGCTGGGCGGCGGCCGAGACCGACTGGCGCGCCCTCATCGCCCGGGACGATGTGCAACTCGTCGACATCTGCACCCCCGGCGACAGCCACGCCGAGATCGCCATCGCCGCCCTGGAGGCGGGAAAGCACGTGCTGTGCGAGAAGCCGCTCGCCAACACGGTCGCCGAGGCGGCGGCGATGACCGAGGCCGCGGAGCACGCCGCGGCCCGCGGCCAGATCGCGATGGTGGGCTTCAACTACCGCAGGGTGCCCGCGATCGCCTACGCCCGACAGCTGATCGCCGAGGGGCGGATCGGCACCCTGCGGCATGTCCGCGCCGCCTACCTCCAGGACTGGCTCGTCGACCCCGAATCGCCGCTCACCTGGCGGCTGGAGCGGGAACGCGCCGGCTCGGGCGCGCTCGGCGACCTGGGCGCGCACATCGTCGACCTGGCCCAGTATCTGGCGGGGGAGCCACTGGTCGGGGTGTCGGCGGTCAGCGAGACGTTCGTACGCGAACGGCCGCGGCTCACGGGCCCGGCGGCCGGGCTCTCCGGAGCGGCGGACACGGGCACGCGAGGAGCAGTGACCGTCGACGACGCGGCCCTGTTCACCGGCCGGCTCGCCTCCGGGGCGCTGGCCTCCTTCGAGGCGACCCGGATGGCGGCCGGGCGGAAGAACGCACTGCGGCTGGAGATCAACGGGGAGCGCGGCTCGCTCGCCTTCGATCTGGAACGGCTCAACGAACTGTCCTTCCACGACCACACCGAACCCGCCGCCACGGCGGGATTCCGGCGCGTCCTCGTCACCGAACCCCAACACCCCTACCTGGAGGCGTGGTGGCCGCCGGGCCACGCCCTCGGCTACGAGCACACCTTCGTCCACCAGGCCCGCGACCTGGTGCGGACGATCGCCGAAGGGACTGCCCCGGCACCGTCGTTCGCCGACGGACTGCAGGTGCAGCGGGTGCTCGCAGCAGTGGAGGAGAGCGCCGAGAAGAACTCCGTACACACCCCCGTGGTTCTCTAGGAGGTCCCGCTCATGCCCCGTCCCTTCACACTCTTCACCGGCCAGTGGGCCGACCTGCCGCTGGAGGAGGTCTGCCGGCTCGCCCGGGACTTCGGCTACGACGGGCTCGAACTCGCCTGCTGGGGCGATCACTTCGAGGTCGACAAGGCGCTGTCCGACCCCGGCTATCTGGACGGCCGGCGGCAGCTGCTCGACAAGTACGGGCTGAAGTGCTGGGCGATCTCCAACCACCTCGTCGGCCAGGCCGTGTGCGACGACCCGATCGACGAGCGGCACCGGGGGATCCTGCCCGCGCGGATCTGGGGCGACGGCGAGCCCGAAGGGGTCCGCCGCCGGGCCGCCGAGGAGCTCAAGGACACCGCGCGGGCGGCCGCCGCCTTCGGGGTGCGCACCGTCATCGGTTTCACCGGCTCGTCGATCTGGCACCTGGTCGCGATGTTCCCGCCGGTTCCGCCGCACATGATCGAGCGGGGATACGAGGACTTCGCCGAGCGCTGGAACCCGATCCTGGACGTCTTCGACGCGGAGGGCGTGCGGTTCGCCCATGAGGTGCACCCCAGCGAGATCGCGTACGACTACTGGACCACGCACCGCGCACTGGAGGCCGTCGGGCACCGGGCGGCGTTCGGGCTGAACTTCGACCCGAGCCACTTCATCTGGCAGGACCTGGACCCGGTGAGCTTCCTGTACGACTTCCGGGACCGGATCTACCACGTGGACTGCAAGGAGGCACGCAAGCGCCTCGACGGCCGCAACGGCCGGCTCGGCTCGCATCTGCCCTGGGGCGATCCGCGGCGCGGCTGGGACTTCGTCTCGGCCGGGCACGGTGACGTGCCCTGGGAGGACGTCTTCCGGATGCTCCGGTCCATCGGCTACGAGGGACCGGTCTCCGTGGAGTGGGAGGACGCGGGGATGGACCGGCTGACGGGTGCGCCGGAGGCGCTGGCCACGCTGAAGCGGTACGACTTCGATCCGCCGTCGGCGTCGTTCGACGCGGCGTTCGGGGGCGGGGACTGACGGTCTCCCACCGGGGACGGTCCGGGCCCCGGTCCGGGCCGGGACGGGCCGGGGGCGAGAGCTTCGCGGCCGTCCCGCACCCACCCCTGCCCTCGCCCCGCTTTGTCCTGGCGCAGGAAAAAGTTCGAGCGGACCGCTGCGCAAGGGCTTTCCGTCCCGGACGAACAGGTCTACGGTCAAGAACGTGTACATGACATGACTCGGGTCGCCGGTGTCCCACGCACCCCGGACGACCCGCGCGGCAGTCCCCGCGCAGAACGGCACGGCAGCACCCCGCCCGTACAACCGGCACTCTCCGGAGGACACTCGTGCACAGAACCCCAACCGGAAACAGGAGCAGAACACGGCTCCGCGTCCGCAAATCCCTCGCACTGCTCACCGGCGGCCTGCTCGCCGCGGCCACCCTGGCCCTGGGCGCCACGCCCGGAGCAGCGGCGGGACCGTCCTCGCCGGCCGCCACCGACGCGGCGGCCGAGGAATTCCAGCAGGTCACCCTCGCCAAGGGAGTGGCCGAGACCGGCGAACCCATGACACTGGCGGTGCTCCCCGACCGCAGCGTCCTGCACACCGCGCGCGGTGGCGAGCTGTGGCTCACCGACAGCGGCGGCGACACCACCCTCGCCGGTGTCCTCCCCGTCTACTCCCACGACGAGGAGGGCCTCCAGGGCGTCGGCATCGACCCGGACTTCAGCAAGAACCGGGCGATCTACCTCTACTACGCGCCCCCGCTGGACACCCCGTCCGGCGACGCCCCCGAGAACGGCACTGCCGCCGACTTCGCCAAGTTCGACGGAGTGAACCGGCTCTCGCGCTTCGTCCTCAAGGAGGACGGCACGCTCGACACCGCCAGCGAGAAGAAGGTCCTCGACATCCCGACCTCGCGCGGCATCTGCTGCCACGTGGGCGGCGACATCGACTTCGACGCGCAGGGCAACCTGTACCTGTCGACCGGCGACGACTCCAACCCCTTCGCCTCCGACGGCTACACCCCGATCGACGACCGGCCCGACCGCAACCCCGCGTTCGACGCCCGACGCACCGCCGGGAACACCAACGACCTGCGCGGCAAGATCCTCCGCATCAAGGTCGCCGACGACGGCACGTACACCGTCCCCGAAGGCAATCTCTTCGCCCCGGGCACGGACAAGACCCGCCCCGAGATCTACGCGATGGGCTTCCGCAACCCCTTCCGCTTCACCGTCGACAAGCCCACCGGCACCGTGTACGTCGGTGACTACGGGCCCGACGCCGGTGCGGCCGACCCCAAGCGCGGACCGGGCGGCCAGGTCGAGTTCGCCCGCGTCACCAAGGCCGGCAACTTCGGCTGGCCGTTCTGCACGGGCAAGAACGACCCGTTCGTCGACTACGACTTCGCGACCAAGACCTCCGGCGCGACCTTCGACTGCGCCGCACCCAAGAACACCTCCCGGTACAACACCGGACTGGTCGACCTGCCGCCGTCCCAGCCCGCCTGGATCCCGTACGACGGCGGGTCCGTGCCCGAGTTCGGCAGCGGCTCCGAGTCCCCGATGGGCGGACCGGTCTACCACTACGACGCCGCCCTCGACTCGCCCGTGAAGTTCCCCGAGGCCTACGACGGCAACTTCTTCGCCGGTGAGTTCGGCCGGCGCTGGATCAAGCGCATCGACCAGGACACCGACGGCATGGTGAAGTCCATCAACGCCTTCCCGTGGTCGGGAACCCAGGTGATGGACATGACGTTCGGCCCCGACGGCGCGCTCTACGTCCTGGACTACGGGACCGGCTACTTCGGAGGCGACCAGAACTCGGCGCTCTACCGCATCGAGAACGCCACCGGCGGACGCTCCCCGATCGCCGAGGCGACGTCCAACAAGACCTCGGGCACCGCACCCCTCAAGGTCGCCTTCTCCTCGGCCGGAACCACCGACGCCGACGGCGACACGCTCAGCTACAGCTGGGACTTCGGTGACGGCGGCACATCGACCGCCGCCAACCCCACGTACACGTACAAGAAGAACGGCACCTACACCGCCACCGTCACCGCCACGGACCCCACCGGCCGCACCGGCTCGGCGAACGTCCATGTGACGGTCGGCAACACCGCTCCCGAGGTCGAGCTGGAACTCCCCGGTGACGGGAAGCTGTTCTCCTTCGGCGACGAGATCCCGTTCAAGGTGACCGTCACCGATCCCGAGGACGGAACCATCGACTGCTCGAAGATCGAGGTCCGCTTCATCCTCGGACACGACAGCCACGGCCACCCCATCACCTCGGCGCACGGCTGCACCGGCACCATCAAGACCGAGATGGACGGCGGACACGACCCCAACGCCAACATCTTCGGCGTCATCGACGCCTCGTACACGGACGGAGGGGGAGGCGGCCAGGCATCCCTGTCCGGCCACGACCAGGCCGAACTCCAGCCGCGCCACCGGCAGGCCGAGCACTACGGCGACTCCCACGGCGTCGCCCCGCAGAACAAGGCGACCGCCCACGGTGGCAAGACGGTCGGCGACATCCACAACGACGACTGGATCTCCTTCAAGCCGTACCTCCTGGCCGGTTCCACCAAGCTGACCGCCCGGATCTCCTCCGGCGGCGCCGGCGGCTTCCTCGAAGTCCGGACCGGCTCGGCGACCGGCAAGATCCTCGGCTCCGCACCCGTCCCGGTGACCGGTGCCTGGGACAACTTCCAGGATATCGACGTACCGCTGCGCGGAGTCCCGAAGAAGTCCACCGAACTCTTCCTGGTCTTCAAGGGAGGTGACGGAGCGCTCTTCGACATCGACGACTTCGAGCTCTCCGACAGCGCCCCCGACAAGACCGCCAAGCGGGTCCTGGTCTTCTCGAAGACGGCCGGTTTCCGCCACGACGCGATTCCGGACGGCATCGCGGCGCTCAAGGAACTCGGCAAGGACAGCAACATCACCGTCGACGCCACGGAGACGGCCGGCCAGTTCACCACCAGCAACCTGGCCCGCTACGACGCCGTCGTCTTCCTCTCGACGACCGGTGACGTACTGAACGCCGACCAGCAGAAGGCATTCGAGAACTACGTGGCCACCGGCGGCGGCTACATGGGCGTCCACGCGGCGGCGGACACCGAGTACGACTGGGCGTTCTACGGCGGACTCGTCGGGGCCTACTTCTCCTCGCACCCCGCCATCCAGCCCGCCACCGTCCGGGTCGAGGACCACAGGCATCCGGCCACCGCAGACCTCGGCGACGAGTGGAACCGCACCGACGAGTGGTACAACTACCGCACGAATCCCCGAGGTCAGGCGAAGGTCCTCGCCACACTCGACGAGACGACCTACACGGGCGGCACCATGAAGGGCGACCACCCCATCACCTGGTGCCAGACCTACCAGGGCGGCCGCTCCTTCTACACCGGTCTCGGCCACACCAAGGAGTCCTACGCCGAACCGGACTTCCGCAAGCTGCTCCTCGGCGGCATGCGGTACGCGGCCGGCCAGGTGAAGGCCGACTGCAAGCCCGACACCGGCTACCGGTCGATCTTCAACGGCAAGACGCTCGAAGGCTGGAAGCAGGCAGGCCCCGGCAAGTTCGACGTCGTCGACGGTGAACTCCGCTCCCAGGGCGGCATGGGCCTGCTCACCTACCAGGCCAAGGAGCTGAGCTCGTACTCGCTCAAGCTCGACTGGAAGATGCAGGGCGACGACAACTCCGGCGTCTTCGTCGGCTTCCCGGAGTCCGACGACCCCTGGTCCGCGGTGAACAACGGCTACGAGGTCCAGATCGACGCCAGCGACGCACCCGACCGCACCACGGGTTCGATCTACACCTTCAAGGCCGCGAACGCCAAGGCCCGTGACCAGGTCCTGCGCCCGCCCGGCCAGTGGAACAGCTACGAGATCAAGGTCCGGGGCGAACGTCTCCAGGTCTTCCTCAACGGGGTGAAGATCAACGACTTCACCAACACCGATCCGGTACGGAGCCTGAAGAGCGGCTACATCGGCATCCAGAACCACGGTGCCGACGACCATGTGTCGTTCCGCAACATCCAGCTGAAGGAACTGCCCTCGGCGTAGGGCGCCCACCGCGGCGACGGCGGGTGGGGGGAGAGAACGCACCGCCCCACCCGCCGTCCCCGCCCGATCCCGTCCCCCGTCGCACAGCGCCACCCGCTCTGCCCAGCCAGCACCCCCAGCCAGGGAGGCAGTCCGTGTCAGCACCCGCCGTACGTACCGGAGTCTGGTTCATCGGAGCACGCGGCTCCGTCGCCACCACCGCCACCGCAGGGTGCGCGGCGGTCGCGGCAGGGCTCCACCCGGCGGCAGGCATGGTCACCGAGACCCCACCCTTCACCGACAGCGGGCTGCCCGCACTCACCTCGCTCGTCTTCGGCGGACATGACACGGCCGGCTGCCCGCTGCCGAAACGGGCCGAGGAACTGGCGGCCGGGGGAGTGCTGCCGCACGGCCTGCCTTCGGCGGTGCACGCCGAACTGGCCGCCGCGGACGCGGAGATACGGCCCGGCGGCCCGTTGCCCGGCGACACCCGAGGCGACGAGGAACTCATCACCGCGTTCGCGGCCGACCTCACCGACTTCGGGCACCGGCACGACCTGGCCAGGACGGTCGTCATCAACGTGGCGTCCACGGAACCCGTCCCGGCCCCCGGCGAACAGAGGCTGCCCGCCAGCTCGCTCTACGCGGCGGCGGCACTGAGGGCCGGCTGCCCCTACATCAACTTCACCCCCTCCACCGGGCTGCGCACCCCCGCCCTCCAGGACGCCGTCGCGGCCTGCGGACTTCCTCACGCGGGCCGCGACGGCAAGACCGGCCAGACGCTGCTCCGCTCCGTACTCGCCCCGATGTTCGTGCAACGCGCCCTGCCCGTACGGGCCTGGTCGGGCACCAACCTGCTCGGCGGCGGGGACGGAGCGGCGCTGGCCGACCCGGGCGCGGCGGCCGCCAAGAACGCCGGCAAGGAACGCGTCCTCGCCGACACCCTGGGCACCGCCCCCGAGGGCGAGGTCCACATCGACGACGTACCGGCCCTCGGCGACTGGAAGACCGCCTGGGACCACATCGCGTTCGACGGGTTCCTCGGTGCGCGGATGGTGCTCCAGACCACCTGGCAGGGCTGCGACTCCGCACTGGCCGCGCCCCTGGTCCTGGACCTGGCCAGGCTGGTGGCCCGCGCCCACGAGCAGGGCATGAGCGGCCCCCTTCCCCAGCTCGGCTTCTACTTCAAGGACCCGGACGGCGGCCCGGCCGCGCTCTTCGAGCAGTACCTGGCACTGCTCGCCTTCGCCGAGACGCTGCGGGGGGAACGGTGACGATACGCGCCTGGGCGGAACTGCTACGGGTGTCCGCCCTCTTCACCGTCCCCGGCGACGCGCTCGCCGGGGCGGCGGCGAGCGGCCGGCGTCCCGACCGCGGAACCGTGCTCGCCGTCGGCGCCTCGCTCTGCCTGTACGAGGCGGGCATGGCGCTCAACGACTGGGCCGACCGCGAGGAGGACGCCATCGACCGCCCGCACCGGCCGATTCCCTCGGGCCGGATCGCACCCGGTGCGGCCCTCACGGCGGCGGGCGCGCTGACGGCCGCGGGGCTGGGCCTCGCCGCCGGGGCCGGCCGGTCGGCCCTCGCGGTGGCCACGGGGCTGGCGGCGACCGTGTGGGCGTACGACCTCCGGTTGAAGCACACCCCGGCCGGGCCGGCCGCGATGGCGGCGGCACGCGGCCTGGACCTGCTGCTCGGGGCCACCGCAACCGGGGCGGCGAAGCGGGCCATGGGGGCGCGGGCGGGTTCGGGAGCCGTCCCCGGCCCGGGAGCCGACTCCGGCCCAGGAGCCGCCGCTGGGCCGGAATCGGCTGGGCGCGGCTCCGTCCGCGCGGCGCTTCCGGCCGCCGGCCTGCTGGGCGCGCACACCTACGCCGTCACCGCCGTCTCCCGGCACGAGGCGCACGGCGGATCCACCACTGCACCCCTCGCCGCGCTCGCGGCCGTGGCCGCACTGGGCGCGGCGGCCGTGCACGAGCAGCGCGGGCGGTGCGGAGCCCAGAGAGCGGACCCGCGCACGGGGAGCGGCAGCCAGGACGAGTCGCCCCGCCCGCACCCCTCGCACCGTTCACCGACGCCCCTCGCCCCCACGGCCCCCGGTCTCGTGCGCACCGCGCTCACCGGCTCCTACTTCCGGACCGCCGCGGTCCCCCTCCTCCACGCCGCGCTCAACCCGTCCCCGCCGCTCACCCAGCGCGCCGTCGGCGGCGGCATCCGGGCGATGATCCCGCTCCAGGCCGCCCTCGCCGCCCGCGCGGGAGCGGTCGGCACGGGGCTCGCCGTCATGGGACTCGTACCGATCGCCCGCACCCTCGCCCGGAAGGTGAGCCCGACATGACGATCCGCTACGGCTACGGCACCAACGGGCTCACCGACCTCCGCCTGGACGACGCCCTCGGACTCCTCGCCGACCTCGGGTACGACGGGGTCGGCCTGACCCTCGACCACATGCACCTCGACCCCCTCGCCCCGGACGTCGCCACCCGCACCCGACACGTGGCGTCGAGGCTCCAGGAGCTGGGGCTCGGCGTCACGGTCGAGACCGGTGCCCGCTACGTCCTCGACCCACGCCGCAAGCACGGCCCGTCCCTCCTCGATCCGGACCCGGAGGCCCGCGCCGCCCGCACCCGGCTGCTCGTCCGGGCCGTCGGCATCGCCGCCGACCTCGGCGCCCACGCCGTGCACTGCTTCAGCGGCATCACCCCACCGGACACCACCCCCGACACCGCCTGGCAGCGGCTCACCGGCTCCCTCGCCCCGGTCCTGGAGGCCGCCGACCGCTCCGGTATTCCCCTGGCGATCGAACCCGAGCCCGGACACCTCCTCGCCAACCTCGCCGACTTCCACCATCTGCGCGTCCTCAGCGGAGATCCGCCCCCGCTCGGGCTCACCCTCGACATCGGCCACTGCCAGTGCCTGGAGCCCGCCCTGCCCGTCGACTGCGTCCGCGACGCCGCGCCCTGGCTGCGCCACGTCCAGATCGAGGACATGCGCCGCGGCGTCCATGAACACCTTCCGTTCGGCGAGGGCGAGATCGACTTCCCGCCGGTACTCGAAGCACTCGACACCCTCTCCGGCACCGGATATCGCGGCCTCACCGTCGTCGAACTGCCCCGCCACTCCCACGCCGGCCCCGAACTCGCCCGCACCTCCATCGAGTTCCTCCGCGAAAACAGTCCGTCGAGCCACAGTCCGTCGAGCCGCTGAACCGCCGAAGGGAGGACGCCATGCCGATGTCCCCGACGAACCCCCCGCTGCTGACCCGCAAGGAACTCGACGCACAGTTCGGCGGAGCCGCGCGCGCCTGGCTCGACGAGGCCCTCGCCGAGGCGGAGCACTCCGCCACCCACCAGGACGCCGAACAGTCCGGCGGACCCTATGCCGCCCCGTCGTGGGAACTGCGGTACGCCGCGGCCGGCCGGCACTGCGGACTCGAACACGCCGACTCCGTACGTGCCCTGCTGCTCGTCGAAGCCCGTGCCGCGCTGCCGGCCCTGACCAGGCTCTACGAACAGGGCACCGCCGCCGAACGACGGGCCGTCCTGCTCACCCTGCACCGCCTCGACCTCGGCCCCACCGCCCTTCCCGTCGTCGAGGACGCCCTGCGCACCAACGACACCCGGCTGATCGCCGCGGCCGTCGGCCCGTACGCCGCCACCCATCTCGATCCGCACAGCTGGCGCCACGCCATTCTCAAGTGCCTCTTCACCGGGGTCCCCGTCGATGCCGTCGACGGACTGGCCGGACGCGCGCGCGGCGACGCCGAACTCGCCCGCATGCTCGGCGACTTCGCCGCCGAACGCGTCGCAGCCGGCCGCAGTGTCCCCACCGATCTCACCCGCGTCCTCGAACTCACCACCCCCGGTGCCGCCGCCCCCACGGAGGAGTCCTGATGCGCATCTTCGACCCGCACATCCATATGAGCTCCCGCACCACGGACGACTACCAGGCGATGTACGACGCGGGGGTCCGCGCCCTCGTCGAACCCTCCTTCTGGCTCGGCCAGCCACGCACCTCGCCCGCCAGCTTCTTCGACTACTTCGATGCCCTGCTCGGCTGGGAACCCTTCCGCGCCGCCCAGTACGGCATCGCCCACCACTGCACACTCGCCCTCAACCCCAAGGAGGCGAACGACCCGCGCTGCGTCCCCGTCCTGGACGCCCTGCCCCGCTATCTCGTCAAGGACTCGGTCGTCGCCGTAGGCGAGATCGGCTACGACTCCATGACCCCGGCCGAGGACACCGCCCTGGCCGCCCAGCTCCAGCTCGCCGCCGACCACGGCCTGCCCGCCCTCGTGCACACCCCGCACCGGGACAAGCTCGCCGGGCTGCACCGCACCCTCGACGTCATCCGCGAATCCCACCTCTCCCCGGAGCGGGTCCTGCTCGACCACCTCAACGAGACCACCGTGAAGGACGCCCTGGACAGCGGCTGCTGGGCCGGATTCTCCATCTACCCCGACACCAAGATGGACGAGGACCGCATGATCGCGATCCTCAGGATCCACGGCACCGAGAAGGTCCTGGTCAACTCGGCGGCCGACTGGGGCAGAAGCGATCCGCTCAAGACCCGCAAGGTGGGCGACGCGATGCTCGCCGCCGGATTCAGCGACGACGACATCGACCAGGTGCTCTGGCGCAATCCCGTCGCCTTCTACGGACAGAGCGGCCGGCTCCAGCTCGGCCCCGCCGCACCGGAACCGCTCCACGAAGGCAACTCCATCCTGCGCGGCGGGGAGTGAGGCGATGCGCTTCCGCCACCCCGACGGCTCCACCGTCCACCTCTCGTACTGCACCAACGTCCACCCCGCCGAGACGCTCGACGGCGTCCGCGCCCAACTGCGCGACCACTGCGAACCGGTCCGCAGACGCCTCGGCCGCGACCGGCTCGGCATCGGCCTCTGGCTCGCCAGGGACGCGGCCCGCACCCTGGTCAACGACCCCGCCGAGCTGCGGTCCCTCCGCGCCGAACTGGACCGCCGAGGCCTGGAGGTCGTCACCCTCAACGGCTTCCCGTACGAGGGATTCGGTGCCGACGAGGTCAAGTACCGCGTGTACAAGCCCGACTGGACGGATCCGGAGCGGCTCGCCCACACCACCGACCTCGCCCGGCTGCTGGCCGGCCTGCTCCCCGACGACGCCACCGAAGGAACCATCTCCACCCTCCCGATCGCCTGGCGCACCCCCTTCGACTCGGACCCGGAGGCGGCCCGAGCGGCACACACCGCGCTCACCACCCTCGGCGAACGCCTTGACGCACTCGCCGAACTCACCGGCAAGTCCATCCGTATCGGCCTCGAACCCGAGCCGGGCTGCACGGTCGAGACCACCGCCGACGCCATCGCACCCCTCACCGCCGTCGGACACCCACGCATCGGCATCTGCATCGACACCTGCCACCTGGCCACTTCCTTCGAGGACCCCGACACCGCCGTCGACGCGCTCGACGCGGCGGGCATCCCGATCGCCAAGGCACAGCTCTCCGCCGCCCTGCACGCCGAACACCCCCACCTTCCCGAGGTGCGCGCCGCACTCGCCGCCTTCGCCGAGCCCCGCTTCCTGCACCAGACCCGCACCGGCACCGCTGCCGGGCTGCGCGGCACCGACGACCTCGGCGAGGCCGTCACCGGCCGGGCCCTGCCGGACGGAGCCCCCTGGCGCTCCCACTTCCACGTCCCCCTGCACGCACCCCCCGCACCACCGCTCACCTCCACCCTTCCCGTGCTCCGTTCAGCGCTGACCCGACTGGTGGGCGGCGCACGGCCCCTCACCAGGCATCTGGAGGTCGAGACGTACACCTGGCAGGCGCTCCCGGCCGCGCTGCGCCCCCGGACCCGCACCCAGCTCGCCGACGGCATCGCCGCCGAACTCACCCTCGCCCGCGACCTCCTGGTCGACCTCGGCCTCAAGGAGCTCCCGTGACCACAGCCGAGCAGCCCACCGGGCCCATGACTCCCAACCCGCTCCTCGTCATTGACGTCGTCGGCCTCACCCCACGGCTCCTCGACCACATGCCGCACCTGAAGGCCCTGGGGCAGTCCGGCACCCACGCGCCCCTCGGCACCGTCCTGCCCGCCGTCACCTGCGCGGCCCAGTCCACCTTCCTCACCGGCACCACCCCCGCCGAACACGGCATCGTCGCCAACGGCTGGTACTTCCGCGAACTCGGCGACGTCCTGCTCTGGCGCCAGCACAACGGACTGGTCGCGGGCGACAAACTCTGGGACGCCGCCCGCCGCGCCCACCCCGGCTACACGGTCGCCAACATCTGCTGGTGGTACGCGATGGGCGCCGACACCGACATCACCGTCACCCCGCGCCCCGTCTACTACGCCGACGGCCGCAAGGAACCCGACTGCTACACCCGGCCGCCCGCCCTGCACGACGAACTCACCGAGAAATTCGGCACATTCCCCCTCTTCCACTTCTGGGGCCCCGGCGCGGACCTCGTCTCCTCGCAGTGGATCATCGACGCGACCCGGCACATCCTCGACACCCGCCACCCCGACCTGGCCCTGTGCTACCTCCCGCACCTCGACTACGACCTCCAGCGCTACGGCCCCGACGACCCGCGCTCCTACCGGGCCGCGGCCGAACTCGACCGCGCCATGGCCCCCCTCCTGGACGACGCCCGCCGCGAGGGCCGCACCGTCGTCGCCCTCTCCGAATACGGCATCACCCGTGTCGACCGGCCCGTGGACATCAACCGGGCCCTGCGCCGCGCCGGACTCCTGGAGGTCCACACCCAGGACGGCATGGAATACCTCGACCCGATGGCTTCCCGCGCCTTCGCCGTCGCCGACCACCAGCTCGCCCACATCTACGTACGCCGCCCCGAGGACCTCGAAGCGACCCGCGAAGCCCTCCGGGAGGTCCAGGGCATCGAGCAGCTCCTCGACGACGAGGGCAAGAAGGCACACGGCCTCGACCATCCGCGCTCCGGCGAGCTGGTCGCCGTCGCGGACCCGGATGCCTGGTTCACGTACTACTACTGGCTCGACGACGCCCGCGCGCCCGACTTCGCGCAGCTCGTCGAGATCCACCGCAAACCCGGCTACGACCCCGTCGAACTCTTCCTGGACCCCCAGGACCCGTACGTCCGCGTCAAGGCGGCCACGGCCGTCGCCCGCAAGAAGCTCGGCATGCGCTACCGCATGGCGGTCGTACCCCTGGACCCATCACCTATTCGCGGCAGCCACGGCCGCCTTCCGCAGAGCGACGAAGAAGGTCCGCTCATCCTGTGCTCCACCCCCCACGCGTTCACCGGCCCCGTCCGGGCCACCGAAGTGAAGTCCTTGCTCCTCGAGCTTGCCGGACTGCACTGACAACGCCCCGCCCCCAGAAGGAGTTCCCCCATGAGCCGCCGCACCCCCGTCGACGCCGAACTCGCCCACAAGCTCAGTCGGCGCTCCATGCTCGGCGTGGCCGCCGGAGCCACCGCAGCCGCCCTCCTCGGTGCCGCGGCCCCCGCCGCAACCGCCCAGGGCAGGCCCCAGGGCGACCCGCTGCTGCCGCCCGGCCGTCTCGGAATCCAGCTCTACACCCTCCGCGACAAGGTTTCGACCCTCGGCTTCGACAAGGTCTTCGCCGAACTGGAGGCGTACGGCTACGACGAGGTCGAGTACGCCGGCTACACCCAGGGTTCGGCCGGTGCCATCACCCTCGCCCAGCTCAAGCAGCTCACCCGCGACCACGGGCTCAAGGGCATCGGCAGCCACGTCGGCTACTACGACGACAACAACCCGAACGCCTACACCTTCGCGCAGAACCTCACCAAGGTCCTCGACGACGCCCAGGCCCTCGGCCTCAAGCATGTCGGTACCGCCTCGGGACCGTTCCGCTACGGATCGACGGTCGACGCCTGGAAGCGCGCCGCCGCGGACTTCAACACCTATGGCGCCGCGGCCAGGGCACGCGGCATGAAGTTCTACCAGCACAACCACGCCGAGGAGTTCTCCTTCGCCACCGACCGGCCCGATGTCCGCCTCTACGACGTACTGCTCGCCGAGACCGACCCCGATCTGGTCTTCCTGGAGATGGACATCTACTGGGCCTACGTCGGCCAGTTCCGGTTCGGCAAGCGGGCCGACGGCACCCCCGACACCTTCGACCCGTTGCACTACGTACTGAAGCAGCCCGACCGCTACCCGCTCTTCCACGTCAAGGACGGCGAGCACGACATCGCGGCCCGCGACGGATACCGCATGGTGGACGTCGGGGACGGCGACATCGACTACAAGAAGTTCCTCAGTGCCGTCACCAGGACCCACGGCGGCCGCCGTGACCACCACTGGCAGGTGGAGCACGACCAGCCGATCGTGGACTCCTTCACCACGGCCCGCCGCTCGGCCGCCTACCTGCACACACTGCGCCGCAAGGGCTGCTAGCCCACCACACGCACGACGGCCCTCCCCGCAAAGGGCGGGGAGGACCGTCGTCGTCGGTATCCGCGGAGAAGGGCTCAGACGGATTCCCGGCCGACCGGCACCGGATCCGGGGCCGTGCCGCGCACCCGTGGATGTCCCGGCTGCTTCAGTATCAGCGCGATACCCGCCGCCGCCATGGAGATCCCACCGGCGAGCGCGTAGGCACCGTCGTGGCCCCAGGCGTCCACCATCGAGCCGAGACCGCCGCCGAACAGACCACTGACCAGCTTCCCGCTGTACACGAGGCCGTAGTTGCTGGCGTTGTAGTTCGCGCCGAAGCAGTCCGGGGTCAGTGCCGCGAACATCGGGTAGAAGGCGCCACCGCCGAAGCCGGAGAGGAAGGCGAAGAACAGGAACAGCCATTCATTGCGCGTGTGGCCTGCCCAGATCACACCGAACTGGGCCGGCCCCAGCACGACGATGACGAACACCAGGGTCGGCTTGCGGCCCCAGAGGTCCGACAGCCAGCCCACGACGGCACGGCCGACGCCGTTGATGACGGACATGATGCCCATGGACGACGCCGCGACGAGCGGGCCGAAACCCACCTCCTTGGCGAAGTCCACCTGGAATGAGATGCCGAATATGGACACACCCGCGGTCAGCACGATGGTGAGCCACATCAGCGGGAGCATGCCCGTCCTGATGGCCTCCTTCGGTGTGTACTGCTTCACCGCCGGTGGGTTCTTCATCAGACCGGCCGCGCTCTTCGTGTTGCCCGCGACCGGCTTCTCGGTGGTATAGGGGTAGGCCACGACACCCTGCTCGAAGAGATACGCACAGGCCTCCTCCACCTCGGTGTCACCGGCCAGCGACGCGCATCCGTTGGGTGGTGTCCAGAGGGCGTGCGGCATTTTCCCCCATCGGTGCGATCGGGAGTGGTGGTCGTCCCGGCCGCCGTGCTGTCGACCGGGGCGGAGGTCGGGTGGAGTGCCCGGCCCTGGAGGGCGGGCTTCCTGGATCAATGCCTGATGCCGCGACTGCCGCGCCGCTTGCACTATGTGTGCGAGCGTGGCTACGGACCGTGGTCGGGGTGGGTGAAGCGGTACCGGATCGTGCCGGGCGCATCCGCCGCACCGCACTGACCACGGGAAACGCGGGTGAGGGCCACCCCGAACCCCTGGTATTGTTTTCCATGTCGCCGCGGGAAACCGGGGCCGACCACCTGGTCCGGGTGGCGGAATGGCAGACGCGCTAGCTTGAGGTGCTAGTGCCCTTTATCGGGCGTGGGGGTTCAAGTCCCCCCTCGGACACCAGCTGAGACCCCAGTTCACCTGGGGTCTTCTGCGTTTCCGGGCAGCGGTGCGATCGTTCCGCGTGACCAACGGCCACGCGGAACGAGGCCGCCGAACCCGAGGCTATTGGCTCAGAGGCGGCCTTTGGCTAATTGCTGCAGTACTCCCGACCCGGACGCGGTGCGCCGCAACATCGCCGAGCCGGCCGCGGTCCTCAGCAGCTCCTGGGACACAGGCCTCGCGCCCGAGGCGCGCATCCCGCTGCCGGACGAGCCGGATCGGGCGGTCATCGGCGTTGCGGCAACTGCGCGGCGGGGGCTGACCCTGCCCCCAGGCGGGGCGGTCGCTGCCGCCGCCGGGGCTGTCGCCCGGATGTCGAACGTGACGCGGCGTCCCCACTCGTGTGCCCGGAGCACGCCGCACCTCCGTTCCGTCCCACTCGTTACGATCCGGTCTCGGACAGTGGGTGGGGTCTTGTTTCCGGCCATGTAATCGTTTCCAATCATCCGTGTAATCGATTCCACGGCTGTGATCCGCTGGTTTCGAGGCGTACGGAAACCACAAGGAGGTGGTCCGGACATGACGAGCATCAAGGACGTCGCGGCCCAGGCGGGAGTCTCTGTCGCCACGGTCTCCCGTGTTCTCAACAGCCATCCGTCCGTCAGCCCGGACGCGCGGACCCGAGTACTCGCCGCCGTCGACGCACTCGGCTACCGGCCCAACGCCGTCGCCCGCTCGCTGCGCACCGATCAGACGCGCACCCTCGGCCTGGTCATCAGCGATGTGCTGAACCCGTACTTCACCGAACTGGCCCGCTTCGTCGAGGAGGAGGCCCGAGCCCTCGGCTACAGCGTCATCATCGGCAACGCCGACGAGCGGCCGGAGCTGCAGGACCACCACGTCCGTACGCTCCTCGACCGAAGGATCGACGGGCTTCTCGTCTCTCCCGCGGACGGTGACTCCCCGCTGATGGCGGATGTGGCACGCGACGGCACCCCGATGGTCTTCGTGGACCGCTGGATGCCCGGTGTCGACGTCCCTGTCGTACGCGCCGACGGCCGCCGCGCGATCCGGGACCTGGTCGCCCATCTGCACGCGCTGGGCCGCCGCAGACTCGCCATCATCGCCGGCCCCGCGGCCACCACCACGGGCAACGAGCGCGTCGAGGCCTTCCGCGAAGCGCTGTGCGCCTACGAACTCACCCTGCCCGACGTCTACATCGGCCAGGGCGACTTCCAGGCGGACAGCGGCCGACGCGTCACCGAGCGCTTCCTGGCGCTCCCAGAACCGCCCGAGGTCGTGTTCGCCGCCGACAACCTGATGGCGCTCGGCGCGCTGGACGCCATCCGCGCAGCCGGACTGCGCGTCCCGCAGGACATCGGACTCGCCGCCTTCGACGACATCCCGTGGTTCGTCCACACCGACCCGCCGATCACGGCGATCGCGCAGCCGACCGGCGACCTCGGCCGTGCCGCCGTCCGCGCACTGGTCGACATCGTCGAAGGCCGGTCCCCGCAGTCCGTCACCCTTCCCGCCCGCCTCGTCGTACGCCGTTCCTGCGGCGAGCCCGCTTCGGACCAGAGGAGCAACTTGTGAGCAGTCCCGACGAGTTGCTGCGCATCGAAGGCGTACGCAAGACCTTCCCCGGTGTGGTCGCGCTGGACAGCGTGGACTTCGACCTGCGCAGCGGCGAAGTACATGTGCTGCTCGGCGAGAACGGAGCCGGCAAGAGCACGCTCATCAAAATGCTCTCCGGCGCCTACCGCCCGGACAGCGGCCGGATCTTCGCCCAGGGGCGCGAGGTCCGTATCCACGGCGCACAGGACGCCGAACGGCTCGGAATCGCCACGATCTACCAGGAGTTCAACCTGGTACCCGATCTCACCGTCGCCGAGAACATCTTCCTCGGCCGGCAGCCGCGCCGCTTCGGGATGATCGACCGGCGTCGCATGGAGGCGGACGCCGAGGTGCTCCTGCGCCGCGTCGGCCTGCATGTCTCACCGAAGGCCAAGATCCGCGAACTGGGCATCGCCCGGCTGCAGATGGTGGAGATCGCCAAGGCGCTCAGCCTGGACGCCCGCGTCCTGATCATGGACGAGCCGACCGCGGTCCTCACCTCGGAAGAGGTCGACAAGCTCTTCCGGATCGTGCGGCAGCTGCGTGCGGACGGGGTCGGGGTCGTCTTCATCACCCACCACCTGGAGGAGATCGCGGCACTCGGTGACCGGGTCACGGTGCTGCGCGACGGCCGGAGCATCGACCAGGTGCCCGCCTCGACCCCCGAGGCGGAACTCGTCCAACTGATGGTGGGACGCAGCATCGACCAGCAGTACCCCCGCGAACGCCCCGAAACCGGCAGCCCGTTGCTGTCCGTGCGCGGCCTGACCCGCAACGGCGTGTTCCACGACATCAGCTTCGAGGTGCGGGCCGGAGAGGTGGTCGGTCTCGCCGGCCTCGTCGGCGCCGGGCGCACCGAGGTCGCACGCGCCGTCTTCGGCGCCGACCCCTACGACGGCGGCACCGTCGACGTGCTCGGCGAGCGGCTGGCCAGGCACGACGTCACCGCGGCGATGGGCGCCGGAATCGGCCTCGTACCCGAGGACCGCAAGGGGCAGGGCCTGGTACTCGACGCCTCGGTGCAGGAGAACCTCGGCCTGGTCACCCTGCGCTCGGCCAGCCGCTCCGGACTCGTGGACCTCAAGGGGCAGCGCGTGGCCGCTGCCCGGATCGCCGAACAACTCGGCGTACGGATGGCGGGTCTCGGCCAGCACGTCCGCACGCTCTCCGGTGGCAACCAGCAGAAGGTCGTCATCGGCAAGTGGTTGCTCGCCGACACCAGGGTGCTGATCCTCGACGAACCGACCCGCGGTATCGACGTCGGCGCCAAGGTCGAGATCTACCAGCTCATCAACGAACTCACGGCATCGGGCCACGCGGTTCTGATGATCTCCAGCGACCTGCCCGAAGTTCTCGGCATGAGCGACCGGGTGCTGGTCATGTCCCAGGGCCGGATCGCGGGGGAGCTCCCCGCGCACGAAGCGACCCAGGACGCCGTGATGGCCCTCGCCGTCAGCGCACCCCCCACAACACCCCCCACAACACCCCCCACAACACCCCCCACGACAACTGCGGTAGCAGATCCGACTGCGAACGAAGAGGAGAGCCCTCGTGGCCACTGACACGCTCAAGAGCAATACGGGCGCCAGTGGCGCCGCAGGGCACACGGTCCGCCGGCTCCTGCTCGACAACGGCGCGCTCAGCGCCCTGGTCGTACTGCTGGTGGCGATGTCGCTGCTCTCCAGCGACTTCCTGACCACCCAGAACCTGCTGAACATCGGTGTGCAGGCCGCCGTCACCGCGATCCTCGCGTTCGGTGTCACCTTCGTGATCGTCTCGGCAGGCATCGACCTGTCCGTGGGCTCGGTCGCCGCGCTCTCGGCGACCGTCCTCGCCTGGACGGCGACCTCGGAGGGGGTGCCGGTCTGGCTGGCGTTCATCCTCGCCGCGGCCACCGGCATCGCGTGCGGCTTCGTCAACGGGGCGCTCGTCTCGTACGGCAAACTGCCGCCGTTCATCGCGACGCTGGCGATGCTGTCGATCGCGCGCGGTCTGTCCCTGGTCATCTCTCAGGGCAAGCCGATCGACTTCCCCGGCTCGGTCTCCGTGCTCGGCGACACGCTCGGTGGCTGGCTGCCCGTCCCGGTCCTCGTGATGATCGTGATGGGACTGATCGCGGCGCTGATCCTGGCCCGTACCTACATCGGCCGTTCGATGTACGCGATCGGCGGCAACGAGGAGGCGGCCCGGCTCTCCGGACTGCGCGTCAAGCGGCAGAAGCTGGCCATCTACGCCCTGTCCGGCCTCTTCGCCGCGGTCGCGGGCATCGTCCTCGCCTCCCGGCTGACCTCCGCGCAGCCGCAGGCCGCGCAGGGTTACGAACTCGACGCGATCGCCGCAGTGGTCATCGGCGGCGCCAGCCTCGCGGGCGGTGTCGGCAAGGCGTCCGGAACCCTGATCGGCGCACTCATCCTCGCCGTCCTGCGCAACGGGCTGAACCTCCTCTCCGTCTCCGCGTTCTGGCAGCAGGTCGTCATCGGTGTCGTCATCGCGCTCGCGGTGCTGCTGGACACACTCCGCCGCAAGGCCGGTTCCGGAGCCGCTGCACCGGGCGGTTCGTCCGCCGCGCCGGGCTCGCCGGGATCCGGGCGCAAGGGAGCGGGAGCGGTCAAGTTCGCTGTCGCCGCCCTGTGCGTGGCCGTCGTCGTGGGCGGGGTGTCCTACTTCAACTCCGGCTCCTCCGGCGGCAACACCAAGGTGGGCATGTCGCTCTCCACGCTCAACAACCCCTTCTTCGTACAGATGAAGGCGGGCGCGCAGGCGGAGGCGAAGGCGGCCGGGGTCGACCTCACCGTCACCGACGCGCAGAACGACGCCTCGCAGCAGGCCAACCAGCTCCAGAACTTCACGAGTTCGGGCATGAAGTCGATCATCGTCAATCCGGTGGACTCGGATGCGGCGGGCCCCGCCGTCCAGGGCGCCAACAAGGCGGACATCCCGGTGGTCGCCGCCGACCGAGGCGTCAACAAGGCACGGACCGCGACGCTGGTGGCATCCGACAACGTCGCGGGCGGCAGGCTCGCCGCCAAGGCACTGGCCGACAAGCTCGGGGGCAAGGGCAGTATCGCCATCCTGCAGGGGACGGCCGGCACCTCGGCCAGTCGCGAGCGCGGCGCTGGTTTCGCCGAAGGCCTCAAGGCGTATCCGGGCATCAAGGTCGTGGCCAAGCAGCCGGCGGACTTCGACCGCACGAAGGGCCTGGACGTCATGACCAACCTGCTCCAGTCCCACCCCGGTATCACCGGTGTCTTCGCCGAGAACGACGAGATGGCGCTCGGTGCGGTCAAGGCACTCGGCAGCAAGGCGGGAAAGTCGGTGTCCGTCGTCGGATTCGACGGAACTCCGGACGGCCTGAAGGCGGTTGCCGCAGGCACGCTGTACGCGTCCGTGGCACAGCAGCCGAAGGAGCTGGGCAGGATCGCCGTACAGAACGCGGTGAAGGCGGCAGAGGGCAAGAAGGTCGAGACCACGGTGAAGGTGCCGGTCAAGGTCGTCACCAAGAGCAACGTCGCCGACTTCTCCTGAGCGAGACCGAACGGGACCCGGTGCGCCTGAACGGGACCGGGCTCGACCCGAGCAACGCCTGACCACGGAAAGCAGGAACCATGCACGAGAGCGACCACGACCACGACCGGTACGACCTGCTGGTCGTGGGCTCCGCCAACGCCGACCTGGTCGTCGGTGTCGAACGCCGCCCCGCACCCGGCGAGACCGTGCTCGGCTCCGATCTCGCCGTCCACCCGGGCGGCAAGGGCGGAAACCAGGCAGTCGCCGCCGCCCGCCTCGGAGCCCGTACGGCCCTGCTGGCCCGGGTCGGTGACGACGCGCATGGCCGCCTGCTGCTGGATTCACAACGGGCGGCGGGCGTCGAAACCGCCGGCGTCCTCGTGGGCGGGGCCCCCACCGGCGTCGCGCTGATCACCGTGGACCCCTCGGGTGACAACAGCATCGTGGTGTCGCCGGGGGCCAATGCCCGCCTCACCCCGGAGGACATCCGGGCGGCCGGCCCCCTGTTCGGCGCGGCCCGGGTCGTCTCCGTACAGCTGGAGATCCCGTTGGAGACCGTCGCGGAGGTGGCCGGTGCGATGTCACCCGGTACCCGACTGGTGCTGAACCCGTCACCGCCCGCTCCCCTGCCCGACCATGTGCTGGCAGCCTGCGACCCGCTGGTGGTCAACGAGCACGAAGCGCGCTACATGCTGGGCGAGGCCGCGGGTACCACGCCCCAGGAGTGGGCGCGGGCACTGCTCGCGCTCGGCTCGCGTTCGGTCGTGATCACGCTGGGGGCGGCGGGGGCGCTCGTCGCGGACGGCCGCACGGGCGATGCCGTACCCGTACCGAGCATCGAGGTCGAAGCCGTGGACACGACCGGGGCCGGCGACGCGTTCACGGCCGCCCTGGCCTGGCGGCTCGGCCTGGGCGAGGAACTCGCCGAAGCCGCTGCGTTCGCCGTGCGGGTGGGCGCGGCCGCAGTCACCAGGCAGGGCGCGCAGGCTTCCTTCCCGACGGCAGAGGAACTCCCGACAGCAGGGGAACTCCCGACCGCAGAGGAAGTTCCGGCCCCGTGAAGAAGGCAGGAATTCTCAACCGCCACCTCGCCGGAGCGCTGGCCGAACTGGGCCACGGCGACGGAGTGCTGATCTGCGACGTGGGCATGCCCATCCCGGCCGGTCCCCGGGTTGTTGACCTGGCCTTCCGGGCCGGCGTCCCCTCGTTCGCCGAGGTGCTCGACGGGCTGCTGGACGAACTGGTGGTGGAGGACGCGACAGCGGCGCACGAGGTGCGGGAGGCCAACCCGGAGGCCGCACGCCTCCTGGAGGAGCGCCTCCCGGAACTCGCCCACGTACCCCACGAGGAGCTGAAGGCACTCGCGGCGGGTGCCCGGCTGGTGGTGCGGACGGGGGAGGCGCGGCCGTACGCGAATGTGCTGCTGCGGTGCGGGGTCTTCTTCTGACAAGGACGGCAGGCACCGGGCGCGCGAATCACGGACGCCGGGTCTGCGCGGCCGTCCCGAGCCTCGGGTGAGGCAACGCACCATCAGTAACCCCCGGCTGCGGTTGCTTTGGGGCTGACGTGACGTAGCGTTGCCCTTTTGGTGGTGTTCGAAAGAGCACCGCGAGGCACCGTTGTGCCCTCATCAGGCATGGGGCACCGAGGGGTATTGGGATGAAGCTCTGCTTCCTCGTCGAAGAGCTGTACCGGCATGACGGCATGCCGCTTGACGTGGTCCGGCGACTGTCGTCGTGGGGACACCAGGTGGACGTGGTGCGCCCCGGCGGCTCTCTCCTGCGGATCTCGGAGGAGGTGAGGGCGGGGACCCATGACGCCTGGGTGCTCAAGACCGTGTCCGGCGGCCCCGGGCTCACCTTGTTGGAGGCCGCGGCGACGGTTGGCCTGACCACGGTGAACGACGCGCGGTCGATCCGCGCGGTGCGTGACAAGGTCTTCACATCGGTCATCGCTCGACAGCACGGGCTACCGGTTCCGGTGACCTATTCGGCACCGAGGGCCACGCTGTTCGCGGATGTTCCCGACGAGCTCTTCCCTCTGGTGGTCAAGCCCGCCGACGGCAGCTCGGGGCGCGGGGTGCGGCTCGTGGCGGACCCCGGGCGGCTGGCGGAGGCGGAGCGGGCGGGGGAGGGCCAACTCATCGCACAGCCCTATGTGTCCAATCCGGGCTCCGATCTGAAGGTCTACTGTCTCGCGGGTGAGTTTCACGCGACCTTGCGCCGCTCCCCGCTCCACCCGGACGGGTCCGTCGACGAGGGAGCCGTCCCCCTGCCCGCCGAGGTGGCCGCAGTGGCGGCGAAGGTGGGAGCGGTCTTCGGGCTCGATCTGTACGGCATCGACGTGGTGCTCGGTCCCGACGGCCCCGTGATCGTCGACATCAACGACTTCCCGAGTTTCCGTCAGGTCCCCGACGCCGTATCCAGGTTGGCCGGAGCCGTCCTCGACCTGGCCAGGGCGGGCGGCGCCGATCGGAGGGGCGTGCTCGCCCCGGCCCCGCGCATTCCCGCGCAGCCGCAGATCCCCCATGGTCGGCTTCAACCGCACCCCGTCCCCGGCCCCGAGGCGGACGTGCTGGCAGCCGTGCCGGAGGCCGCGCAGATATGAGGGTGTGTCTGCTGACCGACAAGCCGGATCATCCACTGCTCGCCGCAGTCTCTTCCGCGCTGACCGAGGCGAAGCACCGGGTGACGTTCCTGAACCCGGACACCGGAACCGGGTCCCCGTCGCAACTGGTGACCCCGGACGATCTCGCCGACGTCTACCTCCTCAAGGCCCATACCCCCCGGGCCCTGGCGCTGGCCCGTTTCCTCGAAGCACGCGGCGCCCGGGTGCTGAACTCCGCCGCCTCGACGGAGCTGTGCCAGGACAGGAGCCGGATCGCCGCCGTGGCGGAGGGCGCCGGCCTGCCGATGCCCCGGACAAGGACCCTGGACGCGCTGTCCGAAGCCCTCCACGGAGCGGAGCCGGCGGAGAGCGGCTTCCCGCTCATGGTCAAGAGCCGCCACAGCCGACGCGCGGACCTGGTCGCCCGCGTGGACGGTCCGGCCGAGCTCCGGGACCTCGCGGCAAAGTGGCCCAACGAGCCCGTCGTCCTGCAGGAGTTCGTCGCGAACAGCGGCTGGGACCACAAGCTGTGGGTGATCGCGGGCGAGGTGTTCGCGGGGGTGCGCCCGGGACCGGTGGGCGTACCCCCGGACGGTACGCCGTCCGCGCCACTGGTCCGTGATCTTCCGCAGGCCTGGACCGAACTCGCCCTCCACACAGGGGAGGTCTTCGGCCTGGACGTCTACGGTGTCGACCTGCTGGACCGCGAGGGGGCGCCCGTCGCGGTCGACATCAACGCCTTCCCGGGCATCCGCGGACCGAAGGGCGCCCCTGCGGCACTGGCAGCCTTGGCACTGCGACGCTCCCGGCCGCGAGCCGATGCTCCGCCTTGTCGCAGCTCTTGTCGAACCGTGCGCTGACATCCGTAGCCAGCCTTCCGAACCCGGCGGATTCCCCCACGGAGAGCTGCACCTGATCTTTCGTAGAGCCGGCAGTCGGTGGGCTTGCGCGGGCCCGCTCCGGATGCCTCCGGGGTCGCCGCATGCGGTGGTGAGGTCTTCGCCGGTACAGGTCCTCGGCGCCGCCGTCAGCTCCGGTTCGCGTACACGATGAGGTTGTCCACCGGATGGCCCTGGGCGTCGAAGGCGCCGTCACAGGTGATCAGACGCAGGGTGCGTGTCTTGGTGGCGCCGTAGACCTTCTCGGTCGGGAAGGTCTTCTTGCTGACCGTCTCGGTGCCGGTGACCCTGAAGTGGAGTTCCGCGCCGCGGTCGTTTTTGACGGCGATGTCCGCTCCCTTGCCGATCTTCTTGAGATCGTGGAAGACGGCCTTCCCGAAGCGGGTGTTGTTGTGTCCGATGATGACCGCGGCGCCGGGCTCACCGGGAGTGGCGCCGCCGGTGTACCAGCCGGCGGTCATGCCCTTGTCTGCGGGCGGGACCTCGACGGTGCCGTCCCCGTTGAGGCCGAGGCGCATCAGCTCGCTGTCGATGCCGAGCGACGGGATGCTGACGCGGACGGGGGCCGCCGCCGAGGAACGGGAACCCCCGGCCTTCCCGGCTCCCTTCGAACCGGTCTGCTCCGGAGCGTCGAGAGCGGCGCTCGCGCTGCTGCCGGGCCCCGCGGCGGACGAGTCGTCCGTGGCATCGGAGGAGCAACCGGCGAGGAAGAGGCAGGCGAGCAGCGGCAGCGCGGCGCGTCGGAGCGAAGACGATGTGCGGAACATGGGGGCTCCAGGTCTGGGCGGAGATCGGCAGTGGCGCCGCCCGGGAACGGACGGCGCCACGAAGGACGGGCGACTGCGGTGAGCGTCGCGACTGCCTCGGCAGCCGGTCGGCTCCCGGGTATCGGCCGTGAGGTCCGGCTGGTCAGCCGTTGCGCTGGGCGGCCGAGCGGCGGCGCAGCACGACGGTTCCCGCTCCGGCGAGCATCAGTGCGGCAGTGGCCGATCCGGCGATCACGGTGGTGCTGTCGCCCGAGGTGCCGGCCGTCCGCTCACCCGCGGCGACGCCACCGCGCGGAGCGGGGGTGGCCGAAGCCTTGGCGTCGGCCTTCCTGCCCTCGACCACGGCCGGAGCGGGGCTGTCGCCGGCGGCCACACCCCCACGGGGTGTCACGGCCGGCTGCGAGCCCCGTACGGGAGTGCTGGTGGGCTTCTTGGCCGGGGCTGCCGCGGCGGACCGCTCGACGGACGGAGCCGAAGGCGAGGGCGCGGAGTCGGCGAAGGCCGCGGCGGACGGTACGAGCACCGCGCCCGCCGCGACGGCGGCGAGGACGGCGGTGCGCAGGAGACGGTTGGGCATGGGGATGACTCCATTCCAGGTCGGCCCCGGTGGTGCCCGGTGTCTGGTTCGCACCGGGCGCGGGGCATGCCGACAGGCTGGCGTGAAGTTATGAAGAAGCTGTCAGAACGTTGTGGTCATCGCATCAGGCCTGGTCCGCGCCCTTCGGCGCCCTGCCGTCCGCCTCTTCCGGTCGGAATTCCGCCGGGCCGGTGGGACCTGCCGGGCCGACCGGACCCATTGGGTCTGCCGGACCCGCCGGACCCGCCGGACCCATCGGACCCGCCGGGCCTCCTGGATCCGCCGGCAGCCGGAGCGTGAACACCGAGCCCTGCCCCTCGACGCTGACCGCGCTCACCGATCCCCCGTGCGCCTCCACGAGTTTCCGTACGATCGCCAGCCCCAGCCCACTGCCCCCGGTGCGGCGGCTGCGCGACTTCTCGGCGCGCCAGAAGCGGTCGAAGACATGCGGCAGGTTCTCCGCCGAGATGCCACTGCCCGTATCGGCGACCTCGACCACGACCTCTTCGCTCTCTGCTTCAGCCGTCGCCACGTCCATCGATGCCCCCGCGCCGTACGCGCGCACCGTCACGCGTCCGCCCGACGGGGTGTGACGTACGGCGTTGGAGACCAGGTTGCCGATGGCCTGGCGCAGCCGGACCGGGTCGGCCCACATCACGGGGGAGGGGTTGTCGGCCACCGCCGACAGTGCCGAGAGCGCGACGCCCGCGGTTTCGGCCCGTCCCTGGTGCGCCGCGGCGACCTGCGCGAGGACGTCCTCGATACGGACCGGCTCGGGGTGCAGACGCAACGCGCCCGCGTCCGCCGCGGCGAGATCCTGGAGGTCGTCGATGATGTGCTGCAACTGCACGGCTTCCGTGTGCAGCGAGGCGATGAACGCCGGGTCGGGCTCCGCCAGGCCGTCCTGCGCCGCCTCCAGCCAGCCCCGGATATTGCTCAGCGGGGTCCGTAGCTCGTGGGCGACGTCGCTGACCATGTCCTTGCGCTGCGCCTCCAGACGCGCGCGGTGGTCGGCCATGTCGTTGAAGGCCGCTGCGAGCCGGCCGATCTCGTTGTCGTCGGCGACCAGCACGGGCGCGGAGTCCTCCCCGTCCCGCATCCGTTGTGCCGCGCCCGTCAGGGCGTGCAGCGGCCGTACGAGCCGGGACCCGGCAAGCACCGTGGCTCCGACGGTGAGCGCCAGGACGAGCGCCGCCGCGCCCGCGATCTTCGCGGTGTTCGCGGGGGAGAGGTCGAAGCCGGGAACGGTCGTGCCGCCCTCGTCGCCGATGAACAGCAGCGCGGGCGAGGCGACGTAGGAGCTGAGCTGTTCCCGGCGCGCCGTGTCCACGCAGGAGGCGGCGGCCCGGTCGTCCTCGCCGGTCC
This sequence comes from Streptomyces sp. NPDC058240, assembly GCF_042882135.1. NCBI lineage: Bacteria > Bacillati > Actinomycetota > Actinomycetes > Kitasatosporales > Streptomycetaceae > Streptomyces > Streptomyces sp. NPDC058240. Next base: position 150,491 of record NZ_JBHVWT010000006.1, on the reverse strand, counting down.
GGACGCTCGGTACGGGGGTGGGAACCCGGACGGCGGGAACGGGGGCGTCCGCCGGCCCGGTGCCGTCACCCCAGGACAGGTCCGGATTGAGTTGGATGCCCGAGCGGTCCTGACGTTTCAGGCAGGCGTTGGCGAGTCCATTGAGCGCGTCCAGCGCCTTTTGTTCGGTCGCCGTCGGGGAGTCCAGGTCGTCGGACGTGCACCGCGTGTCCTGAGCCCGGTCCGGATCATTGCCCACGACCTGTACGCGCGGCCGTCCACTCGGACCGCGGACCACGTCCGCCGCGACCCCGACGCGGCTGAGGCACGCCGCGCGCCGATCGGCGGCGCGCTGCAAGGCCGTACGTTCGGCGGTGGGCAACCGGAACGGACCGACCGCGCGCGGGTCGACACGGTCGGCCGCGGCACCCGCCCGATCGACCGTCCGGGACAGGGCGGTGTCCACGGACAGCGGGTCGACGATCGCCGAAGCCTGGGGCGGCAGCGCCGGCGGTGACGAGAGGGAAGCGGAGTCGGCGAGGGGCCGGCGCTGCTCGGTGGTCAGCGTGATCCGCCGGCCGGACTGCCTCGCCAGGTCGCGCACGGTGGTGTCGACGCCCTCCCAGGTGGGGTGGCCCGCCGCATATCCGAGCAGGGTGTTGTAGATCCGGGCGTCAGCGGTGAGATTCTGGCCCTGCTCCTGCTTGATGGCGCCGGAGGTGGTCTGCACGGCGAGCCAGGCGGTGGCGACCACCGAACAGGCGGCGACCAGCGCGGACACCGCCAGCAGACGGCCGAACAGACTCTTGCGGAGCGGGAGCCTGGTCCGCCGCTGCTCACGACGCACGCGAAGCATTCCTCGCCGGGTCCGTCAGCTTGTAGCCGACACCGAAGACGGTGAGCAGCCGGGCCGGCCGACGGGGTGCGGGCTCGATCTTCTTGCGCAGGTTCATGATGTGCACGTCGACCGTGCGGAAGCTGATGTACCGGTCGAAACCGTGCAGCTCCTCGAGGAGCCGCTGCCGGGTGAAGACCCGGTCGGGCTCGGTCGCCATGGCGGCGAGAATCCGGAACTCACCGGGTGTGCAATCCACGGACCGGCCCTCGACGGACACCTCGTGCCGGTCCGGATCGACGATGAGCGCACCGACCCGCAGCGCCTGATTCGCGGCAGGACCGGTGTCCTGACCGCCCCGCCGGCTGCGCCGCAGCAGCGTCCGTACCCGAGCCATCAACTCACGCGGGCTGTACGGCTTGGTCATGTAGTCGTCGGCGCCGAGATCCAGCCCCAGCAGCAGATCGTCCTCGGTGCTGCGGGCCGTCAGCATCAGCACCGGCAGCTCCCGGTGCTCGGCGCGCAGCACACGTACCACGTCCAGACCGTCGGCCCGCGGCATCATTACATCGAGCACCAGCAGATCGGGCTCCCGGTGCCGGACCTCGGCGAGAGCCGCGAGGCCGTCACCGACGACCGTGACCGCGTGACCCTCGTGCTCCAGGTAGCGGCGTACGAGTTCGGCCTGCATTTCGTCGTCTTCGGCGACTATGACATTTGCGCACACCCGGTGATCGTAGATGACTGGACGGAGACCACTCATGACACCGGACAATCGGCACGGGGCCCAGGCTGCGGTCGGGTTCCCGTTCGGCTCGGAGGGGGGTGGAAAGTGGTGCCGCCCATCAAAGCAGGGGAGTTACCCGTGGGTAGACATCGGATGCCGTCAGTCTTGCCGCAGCTGAAACGAATGGGCGCCGGCTCTTGCCGCAGGCCCCGCCGACTGGTGTTGTGTACCGCGGGCGGCCTGTTCACGTCAGGCAGGCAACAGCCGGGCAGGCATCAGGTCGGCAAGCAGACGAGCAGGCTCGGCCGAGGCGGGGAGAAACATGGAATCGGTGACCGGACACGATGCACTCGGCGCACTGCCCGAAGGGCTCGGCGACGCCGTACGGACCACCGCCGAGGAGATCGCAGCGCTGTTGCGCGGGGTTGCCGACACAAGCGTTCCGGTACCCGGCTCGGAGTGGACGGTGGGCGAGGCCGCGGCGCATCTGGCGCAGGCCAACGAGCTGATGGCCGAGCTCGCGGCCGGGCAGGAACGCGGCTACGGGGACGGCACGCCGCAGAGTCTGGCCGCTGCCAATGAGCGCGCGCTCGCCGGGTTCGAGGAGCGGGCCGCCGAGCCGCTCGCCGGGATGATCGTGGCGCACGCGGACACCTGCCTCACGGCCATGGACAGCACCGCGGCCGGGAGCGTGGTCACCCCGCTGGGTCCGATGAGCCGGGCGGTGCTGGGCTCGTACCTGCTGACGCACATGCTCGGCCACGGCTACGACCTCGCCCGTGCGCTGGGGCGCCGTCACATGATCGACCGCGAACGCGTCGCACTCTCCCTGCCGTTCCTGATGACGGCCATGCCCAGGGTCACCGATGCCGCGGCCACCGCCCGGCTCACCGCCGGGTACGCGATCCGCCTGTGGGGCGGCGCCCGATTCGGTGTCACGTTCACCGGCGGCGCCGCAACCGTCACTCCTCGACCGCCGGCCCGCCCGGACTGCACCATCCTCATCGAGCCGGTCACCTTCTTCCTGATGGCGCTCGGCCGCACCGACCCCTACGGCGCCATCGCCCGGGGCAAGGTGTTCGCCTGGGGCCGCAAGCCCTGGCTCGCCCTCCGATTCCCGGAGCTGTTCAAGGCACCCTGATCCCTACGCCGGGGTCCCGTGGGACTCCATGAGCTCCTGGTGGGCCGCCCTCACGTCCGGGGCGAGCACGGTGACGATCTCCTCCCTGGTGGGCGTCGTGCCGCCCGCGTGCTCGGCGTACAGCCGCAGATCCCGTTGCGCGGCGGCCTTCTGGCAGAGTTCCCGGGCGAAGCGGGCATTGCCCAGCGTGTCGGCCATGCCTTCGTCCACGGCCGCGGCGAAGAAGTCGCCGAGTGCGGCTGCGGCTTCCTCATCGGGTTCGTCGCCCTGACCGGACAGGACGGACCGGGCGATCAGGAGCAGCTCCTGCGCGGAGTACGAGGGGAAGTCGACGCGGGTGTTGAACCGGGACACCAGACCCGGGTTGGCGGCGAGCAGACCGGTCATCTCCTCGCGATATCCGGCGAGGACGACCACGAGCCGGTCCCGGTCGTCCTCGGCCCGCTTCAGGAGCACCTGGAGCGCCTCGTCGCCGAACGCGTCGCCACCGCTGTACCCGCTGTTGGACAGGGCGTACGCCTCGTCGATGAACAGCACTCCGTTCAGGGCGGAGTCGATGACCTCGCTGGTCTTGATGGCGGTGGATCCGAGGTGCTGCCCGACGAGGTCGACGCGCTGGGCCTCGATGACATGGCCGGAACGCAGCAGCCCCAGACCGGCGAAGACCTTGCCGATGATGCGGGCGACGGTGGTCTTCCCGGTGCCGGGCGGTCCCGCGAAGACGAAGTGCCGGGGCCGGGCGCCGCTGGGCAGCCCCTGTTCCTCCCGGAACGCCGCCATGCGCAGCTGAGCGATCAGGGTGAGGACCTGCCGCTTCACCGGCTCCAGACCGATCATGCCGTCCAGCGCTTCCTGGGCCTCCGCGAGCAGGCGCGCCATCTCCTCCCGCGACAGCCCGTCCCCGTCGCCCTCCTGAGGACCGGAAGCGGCCTCGGGGACCGTGGGTGCGGAGGCGGGCGCGGCCGTGCGGACCTCCGGGGTCCCCGCAGGGGACGGGGCGGAAGGGGCGGGGGAGGCCGTGGAAGGTGCCCCGGCCACCGACGAAGCCGTCGGAGCCGTGGAACGCGCCTGAGCCCGTACATCCACGTCGAAGAGGCCCGGCGCACACCGGAACGCGTACTGGTACCGCTTCAGCGCCTCCTCGGGCCGGCCCAGCGACTCCAGGGAGCGGCCCATGAAGTACTTGACCTCCGCGTCGAAACGGCTCCCGGACTCCAACTTCCTCGGCAGCTCCGCCAGCACGTTCAGGGCCTCGTGACAGACACCCTGCGCGAACAGCGCCGCACCCACGTACAGCTGAGCCTCGTCGTGCAGGAACGCGTCACGGATCCCCGGGGCGAAACGCAGGACCAGGGACCAGTCCTCCTTGAGGAAGGCATACCGCGTACAGACGAACCGGGTCTCGTCGCAGTCCAGTTGCGCCGTCGAGAGCCCGGCCCAGGCCTCGTCGAGCTTCCCGGCGTCCAGCAGTGAGGTCATGGCCGCCACCCAGAGGTCACGGGCGCCTTCGAGCCGGAAGGTGACGAAGTGGCCGAGCTGGAACCGGGAGCGGAGCGGCATCCCGAACTTCGAACGCAAGGCGCCGAACGATCCGGCGGAGCGGACCATGCCGTCCAGCGCCTCCTTCTGACGCTGCCCGGTCGCGTGCAGCCCCAGCCAGGCATCGGCGGCCAGCGGATCGTGCGCGGTGGCGAGCGAGAACCGTTCGGCGGCAGCCGCTTCGTCGCCCTGCTGCAACAGGCCCATCGCCTGCTGCCAAGCCTGCTCGGCCTTCTTGGCCGAACCCCGGCGTGCGGCTGCTCCCTGCACAGTCTCTCCCCTCGACGGGCCCTGGGCCCTGTCGTCAAACTGCCGTCTGCCGCGCGGTTTGACGACAGGGCCTGGGCCCGCGCGCCGACGGCCGACGGGGCTCGCCGTGATGACCTGGAACAACCGCCAGGATATCCAACACCACGTGGCGGCCGGTGAACACTCCCGAGGCCCGTTCGACGGCCTCGGCGGCATGACAGCGGTACCGACGCGCCGAATCCGCCCGGACATCGGTGAAAGGTCCATTTCAGGACAGGTGAACGGCCGGTCCGCGCCGGCCCGGATGATCACCATCGCGATGTCCGGAGGACATTGACCCGTCTGACGCTAACGTTGATCCGCACGGTGGCAGCGACGGTGCCGGGGAGGGCGCACCGCGCGGAACACCGGGAACGAGGAGTGCGCGACATGCTGGATCCCACTTCGGTGGCGGCGATTTCGGCGGTACTCGGTGCGGTCGGCTCGGGGATGGCCAACGAGGCCGGCAAATGGGCCTGGGAGTCCACCGGCAGTGCCGTACGGAGAATCGTCGGCCGTGAGGTCCCCGCCCCCGTGGCTCCTGACGAACGGGACGACGTGGCCCGCATGGTCCACGACCGGATCCGCGCCGATCCGCAACTCGCCGCACACTGGGCCGTGTTCGCTGCACGGGTGCGCCGCACCCCTGCCCCGGCCACAGCCGCGCGGTCCGACCTCCCCGCCTCCATAAGGTTCTTCACGGATCGCAAGGAGGCGATGAGACGACTCCAGCGAGAGGCGTCCCGCCGCCCGGACGGACGGCCCCGGCTCGCACTGGTGCACGGTCCGGACGGAATGGGTTCCAGCACGCTCGCCGTGCACTTCGGAGCACAGCCGACCCGCCTCTTCCCGGACGGGCAGATCTACGCCGACCTCGGCGGCGGAGGCGCCGGTGGCGCGCGCGACGTCGGAACCGTACTGCGTGCGCTGCTGCGTCAACTGCGGGTGCCGGACGAGGAGATGCCGACCGGGACCGATGAGCTCGGCGAGTTCTTCCGGGACCGGGTGGCGGACCGCAGGCTCCTGGTCGTGCTCGACCACGCGTACTCCGCCCCGCAGGTGCGGCCGTTCCTCACCCCGGCGCCCGGGGTGTTCACCATCCTGGTCGCCCGTGCCCCCTTCCCCGGCATCGACGCGGTGCGTGTGCCCGTGGGTCCGCTCTCGGACCGGGACGCGGTGCGGCTGCTCACCGACATCACCGACAAGTCCACGGTCGCCGCCGCTCGTGCCACGCTGCCCTCGCTGCTCCAGCGCTGCGGCGGGTCACCGTACGCCCTGCGCGCCGCGGCGTACCAGCTCTCCGCACCCACGCTTCCGCCACGCCGTTCCGAGGCGGACGGCGACCCGGTACGAGGGGCCGCCGAGGACAACTACCGGCTCCTGGCGCCGGAATCCGCCAGGCTGTACCGGCTGATGGCGCTGCGCGTCTGGCCCGCCTTCGACGCCGCCGCTGCCGCACGGACCACCGGCCGGGACCCTGAGGCCGTGGCGGAGTCCCTGGAGGACCTCGCCGACCGGATGCTCCTGGAGCGCGGCGGCGGGAGCGGCAACGGACGCTACCGCTACCGCCACGGGGTCCGCGCACACGCCGAGGCGGTCGCGATCCGGGAGGACGGAATCGCGGCGTGCTCGGCGGCTCTCGCCCGCACCCTGAGCGCCTACGCCGATCTGGCGGCATCGGCCGCCCACCAGGCGCTCCCGGAGAGCTGGCGCGTCCCCGCGCCCGCCGAGGAACGCGTCGGGCGGAGGTACGAGGACCGGGGCGCCGCCCTCGACGCGCTGCTCGCGGAGTCGGGCAACCTGGTCGAGGCGGTGCGCTGTGCCGAGGAGTCCGGCGACCCGGACACCGCCGTACGCCTGTGCCGCGCCCTGTGGCCACTACAGCTCAAGTCGGGCCACCACGAGATGCTGCTGCCGGCGCTCCGCATAGGTGCGCGTCTCGCCGACACCCATCGCCCCACGAGCCCCGACGCCGGAGCGCTGCACGCGCAACTCGCCCATACCCTCACCGAGCTGAAGCGCTGGGACGAGGCGGAGACGGAGGCGAGGGCAGCGGCACGTGCCGAGGAGGCGGCCGGCCACAAGCGGGGCCACGCCTCGGCCGTCGAGTTCCTCGGGCTGCTGAGACTGCGCCAGTGGCGGTACCCGGAGGCGTACGAGTGCTTCGACGAGGCGGGCGGCATCTTGGACACCATGGGCGATCAGGACGAGGGGACCGCCGACCTGCCGCGTGCGCGGGCCCTGCTGGAGCGCCATCGCGGACGGGCGCTGCGCGGTTTCGGGCCGCGGGAGGAGGCCCGGGAGAAGCTGGAGACCGCCCTGCGGTACTTCCGGTCGAGCGGCGATACGTACAACACGGCGCGGACGCTCACGGACCTCGCCGAGAGCCGGCTGGACGAGGAGAACGCCGAAGCGGCGCTGCCGCTGATCGAGGCGGCGATCACGACACTCGACGGGCAGAACGCGGAGTACCAACTGCGGTACCTCCGGCGTATGCGAGAGGCCTGCGTCACCGGGTGAACCCTCGTTCCCGGCCCACTCACCCCTTTGCTTCTGGAGGTGCCAGAGGAACGACCCGTACGCGGTGGAGCCGGGCACCCGTCCGCACGGCGAGTCCCTCGGCCACCGTCCGGGCGAGCCGCCGGCCGGCCGCGGCCGGATCGTGACCGCCGGTGGTCAGCCAGGCGTGCAAGGCAGAGGCGTACGCGGCGGGGGCCGCGGCGGACACGTCTTCCGCAGCGGACACGTCCTCCGTAGCGGACGGGGCTTCCGCATCGGTGACGGGCAACGCCTCCAGACGGAGCGGCGCCTCGCCACGCACCCGGACCACGCACGCGGACGGGCCGGTCACATAGGCCGCCAGGGAACAGCCCCGGTGGCGGCGGAGCACCTCGGCGGTCCAGACCGACGGGGAGCCGAAGCGTGGATCGTCGGGTGCGCCCTCCCGGAAGATGACATCGGCCAGATCCAACTGGTCCACGTCACGGGTGTCCTCGTGCACGGCGATGTGCAGTTCGCTGTCGGGATCCGATCCGGCCTCCGGCCGCGACCCCGCCCAGCGTCTGATCGCGACCTCTCCCGGCCCGAGCACCCGCGACAGGACCCGCAACGGGACAGTGGCCGTCGCGGCCTCGTGATCGGGCAGCGGGAGCGGCTCCAGCGATGCGGGCCGGCCGGGCTCCGGCGCACCCATCATCGAGTAGAAGAGCTGCCGGAGCCGGACCGCGGACTCGCCCGGCACGGAGGTGGTGAACTCGGCGGGCCCCGGCAACGGCCGGTGACGGCCGATGAGTTCCTCGATCTGCGCCGCCAGGGGCGCGCCGGGGTCGAGCCGCGGTGCCTCCCGCATGAACGCGGAGATCGGCGCGTCGGGGTCGAGGGCGTCGAGCGGCACGGCTCCCAGGAGCACGGGGGTGCCGAGGGCGGCGGCGTAGAAGGTGACGGATCCGTGGTCCCCGATCACGGCATCGGCGGCCAGCAGGGCCTGCCGCCACCCCCTCAGCGGATCGATCAGCGCCATCCCGCCGCGCCGTGCCCGATCGAGCCAGGCACGGATCTGACCGGGGCCGTGCCCGTGCCAGATGTTGGGGTGGAGTACGGCCGCGAACCGGTATTCGTCCACGGGGAACTCGTCGGCGACCCGGTCCAGCAGGGCGGCGACGACATCGCCGCCGTCCGGGGCCTTCCCGCCGTCACCGAAGAGCGACTCGGGGCTCCAGGTCGAGTTGAGCAGGACGAGCCGCTGTCCCGGCCGGACCCCCAGCGCACGGCGGAAGCGTTCGCGGTAGGGCCGTGCCGCGAGGATCCGGTCGTAGCAGGGGTCCCCGGCGAGCACCGCGGTCGGCGCCGCCTCGGGGCAGGCGAGGCACAACCGTTCGTACTGCTCGGGATGGGACAGCACGAGCGCGTCCGCGACGGGAGTGCCCTGGGGCGAGAGCAACCATGGAGGCGCGAGCCCGAACACGGGCGCAGGCACCACACCCGCCCCCGCCCCGATCCGGTGTCCGGTGTCCGGTGTCCGGTGTCCGGTGTCCGGTGTCGCCAGCCTCTTAGTGTATCCGACACCATGCGAGAGGACGGCCAACTGTCCGGACAATACGTCCAGTTGGCCGCCGAAGCTGGCGGAGATCACCAGGTCCACCCGCGTCTCGGCCGCCTGCTCCCACGGCAGCACCGGGATCCCCGTGTCGGCCAGCAATTCGGCGGTGCCGGCCGCGAACGCCGAGGAGCCCGTACAGGTCACCAGCAGCTGGACCCGCAGATCGTCGTCGAACAGTGGCAGCACATCGAGCAGCCGGGTCGCGGCGGTCACGTTGTGCACGACGACCAGCACGCGCAGGCACGTGCCCCGGGTCGCCCACCGTGCCGCGTCGTCCCCCACCGGCACCCGCACCCACCCGGCCCGCCCGTAGCTCATCCGCACGCCCCTCGTCCGCCCCGGCCCGCCCGCGGGCTCCGTGCCGCCCCACGCGACCGGTCACGACAGTCAACCAGCACGCCTGCCGCACGGCCATAAAGGGGGCGTCACACAGCCATCGCCACCGTGGACTTGTTCAGCGTGTCCTCGTGCGCAGAGCCTCGAACCCGGTCGCCGAAGACGACGACCCGCAGCAACGCGAACCTTCCGACCCCCGCGAGGGCGGACGCCGACAGATAGACCGTCTGCGCGACCAGGAGCGAGGGATCGGACCGCACGGCGAACAGGCAGAGCAGCGCCCCCGTGGTGAACGCGTAGCTCACGGCGACCGTCACCCCGGACTGCAGGTGAACCCCCCACCCCCTGCGCTCGCTCCGGAAGGAGATCCGCCGGTGCAACTCGGTGGCGAGGACCGTGGAGACGACGGTGACCAGTGCGTTCGCGATGGCCATCGGTATCCGCTCGCCGAGCAGCACGACCGCCGCGCTCGACGCCAGCCCGACTCCGCCACCGCACACGACGAACCGCACGAAGGCCGTGAGGAGAGGGCGAAAGGCGCGCGTCCGTCGACGGGTTGGGGCGGTCACCGGCAAGCCTCCGGAAGGTGGGTCGGGGAACGATGTTTCGATTCCACCTCAGAACCTACGGAGTCGGCGTCGTCCGAGCGACCGGATAAACCCCGACTCGAGTGGGGGACAACCCGGAAACAACCCTGGGCCGACCAGGCGAGACATGCCCTGTGACGTATGCGGCCATAACTCTCGCGACGCCCAGGTAGGTTAAGGCCATAGCTTGATCGCTTTCGCGTTCGGAGGTCTCCATGAGCGAGCAGCAGTCGTCCGCCATCCCGCCTGCCGAGCGGGTATCGGACCGCATCGACACCACGAGGCCGCATCCCGCGCGGGTGTACGACTGGTTCCTCGGCGGGAAGGACAATTATCCCGTCGACGAGGAGCTCGGCAAACAGATCGCCGGGCTCTCTCCGGACACGAAGCGCATCGCGCGCCACAACCGGTGGTTCATGCACCGTGCGATGCGCTGGCTCGCCGGCGAGGCGGGGATACGCCAGTTCCTCGACATCGGCTCCGGTATTCCCACCGAGCCCAACCTGCACCAGATCGTCCAGAGCGTGGCTCCCGACGCACGGGTCGTGTACGTGGACAACGACCCCATCGTCCTGGCCCACGCCGAAGCGCTGTTGAGCGGGAGCGCCGAAGGGGTGACGGCGTATCTCGACGCCGATGTGCGGGAGCCGGAGAGGATCCTCGAACTCGCCGCCGACGTGATCGACTTCGACCGGCCCGTCGCGCTCTCCCTCATCGCCCTGCTGCACTTCGTCGGCGACGGCGACGGCGACGGCGACGGCGAGGGGGCGGGGAGGAGCGAGGGGGCGTACGCCCTGGTGGAACGGCTGGTGGAGCGGCTTCCCGCCGGCAGTTTCCTCGTGCTGTCGCAGCTCACCGGCGACTTCGACCCCGAGAGTGTGGAGAAGGGCGTGGCCTCGTACGCGGCGGGCGGTGTGACGCTCGTACCGAGGTCGCGCCGCGGCGTCAGCCGGTTCTTCGACGCGCTGGAAGTGGTGGAGCCGGGCCTCGTCCAGGTCGTCGACTGGCATCCGGAACTCAGCCTCGGCGATCTTCCGGTGGAGACGCAGCCGGTGCCGATCTACGGTGCGGTCGCCCGCAAGCCGTAGCGTGCCGGGCGCACGGACCGGGGGCCGTCCGGAGACGGCCCCCGGCCATGTGCCGTTGCGCATGCGTGGGCTGCGCTCGTTGCCTACTTCCGCAGCTCGACGGTGAAGCCGCGCCCGGTGGAGACGGACAGCGTCTTGATCTCCGTGACCCCGGTCGCCGGGTCGGTGAACCAGCCGGAGCCGGCCGCGGCGAGCTCCGCCGCCGAGTTCAGCCGGTGCAGACGGCTGTGGTCCATGACGACCTGCGACGGGGCGCTCCCGCCATGCACGGTGAGGTCGTACGAGCGGGCGGACACCTTGCCCACGTAACGTCCCACGCTCGCACCGATCCTGACGGTGGTGCTGCCCTTCTTGCCGTGGGCGGGTGCCTGGACCCTTACGTGCTGGGTGGCCGAGGCTCCCTCCGCGAACTTCCTCGTCACGCCGTCGTCCTCGTAGAGCGTGTAGTCCGTGGTGCCCTGCGGGTGGATGTCGTAGCCGAGCCGGGTCCTGTCCCGGGACTCCCAGGACAGGGTGCCCTTGGGCCACATCGGCACGATCGACCCGCCCTTGACGAAGAGCGGCAGGGTGTCGAGCGGCGCCTTGTACCCGTTGACCGTGGTCGGGCCCTGGTAGGTCCTGCCCGTCCAGTAGTCGGTCCAGGTGCCCTTCGGCAGATAGATGCCGTTGCGGACGTCCGTGTCGCTGTACACGGGCGCGACCAGGAAGTCGGGTCCGGCCAGGAACTCGTACTTCGCGTCCGGGCCGAGCGTCGCCGGGTCGTCGGGGTACTCCAGCGAGAGCGGCCGGACCGCGCCGACGCCGGTCCTCGTGGCCTCCTTCGACAGGGTGTACATGTACGGCAGCAGCCGCTCCTTCAGCTGCAGGTACTTGCGGTTGATGGAGGTGTACGGCTCGCCGTCCAGCCACGGCTGCTGGTCGTGCGGCTGCTTGGTGGTGATGTCACCGGCCCAGCCGTCCATGGTCATGATGGCCGGGAGGAATGCCTTCCACTGCAGGTCACGGGTGTACATCTTGGGGTCGTGACGGTAGATGCTGCCGACATCACCCGTGTTGTACGCGATGCCGGACATCGTCGCGCCAGCATACGTCGGGATCTGCCAGCGGATGAAGTCCCAGGACAGGCTCTGGTCACCGCTCCACAGCACACCGCAGCGCTGCGCACCGGCCCAGGAGACGGGCAGCCAGACGAAGCCGCGGGCGTCGCTGTTGTTCTCGATGCCGGCCTTGGCCTGGTCGCAGGCGTCCAGCGCGAAGCCGTAGCCGCCGCCGACCCAGGCGACGTCCAGCTTGCGCACGCGTACGCCGGCCTTGGCCTCCTCGGCCTCGTCGGGCAGGCCGTTCTGTGTCCAGAGGCCGAGCTGGGCATGGTTCTTGTTGAGACCCGTACCCGTCTGGGGAAGGTTCTCGTATCCGCAGCCGTAGCCGTCGTTGACGAGCATCCAGCCGAGCGGCATCCCGTTGTCGACGTAGCTGTCGGAGACCTTCAGCGCGTCGAGGGTGTGGCGCTCGCCCCGGTTGGCGTTGTGGAGGTAGCAGTCGGCGGAGCCGGGCTCCAGCCCGTACACCGGTGGCATGAACGGCTTGCCCACCAGGGAGGTGTACTTGCCGATGACCGACTTGGTGTCACCGGTGAAGTAGTACGCGTCCAGGCGTCGTTCCTGCTGACCGGTCCGTACCGGCGAGTCGAAGTCGTAGATGCCGGGCGTCATGGTGTTGCGGAAGACGCCGTAGCCGGCCGTGGAGATGTAGAACGGCTGGGAGTTGTTGTAACCGCCCTCGTTCCAGTCGGTGTTGTTGCCGACGTTCATCACCTGGTCGCGGTGCGAGAAGCTGCCGTTCTGCTCGCCCCCGCCGAAGAACTGTTCGTCGGTGCCGCGCTTCAGGCTCTGCCGCATGCCGCCGCCGGTCCAGCGCAGCGGATCGGCCTCCTGCCAGATGGCCGTGCGGTTGTCGGCCTTGTAGAGGCCGAAGCGCAGCGGCTTCTTGTAGACGCGCATCACCACGCCCTTGGAGCGGATGCCGTAGTAGGTGCCCGCGTCGAAGGACTTGGTGTGCGGCTGGGCGGTGGGCTGCCGCCGGATCATGTGGCTGTCCTTCGGGTCGGCGAGTACGCCGTCCGGGGATGCCTGCAGCCGCAGGGTGTCGTCGGTGAAGAACTCGGCGCGGGCCTTGAGCGCACCGGCCTCGATCTCGTACCTGCCGTGCGAACCGCTGAAACCGGTGAGGTTCCCGGCATCGGTGGCCTCGGGGAGGTAGGCCTCTCCGCTGAAGGAGTTGTTGTGCACGTCGTAGGGGACGACGACCACGTGGTAGGTCCCGGAGGCCTTCGGGATGACCGTGGACTCGGGGTCGGCGGTGCCCGCGCTGGAAGCCACCTGCTTATTGGCCGAGTCGTAGATGTACATGTCGAAGTCGTCCGTGGGCGTCTCCCATTGGATGGAGACGGGGACGCCGCCCTCGGGGTTGTCGTCCCACTGACCCGCGGGCGGGTCGACAGTCAGGTCGAACCGGGCGCAGACCGCGTTGTCGGGGTCCTCGGCGGCCGTGCCGCACTTGGCGGGAGAGTCGACGGTCCCCTTGGCGTAAACCGGGCTCTGCCATGTCACGTTCTTCGTGGCGCTGTCCAGGGTGCCCGAAGGCGTGGCCGCGGCGTGCGCCTGCGGCGCGGGGGCGGTCAGGGCGGTGAGTGCGAGGACGATCACCGACAGCGTGCCGACCGCCGTCCGGCTGGGACGGTTCTGAAGGATCCGCAAGGAGTGTTCTCCGTTCGTACCGAACAGTGAAATAGGTGATGCCTGCGCAGACATGCTTGGAACGCTGGAGATTCGCGCATCAGAATTCACCGTGCGACCGGTGCATGTCAACGTTCCGGTGGCTGCTCCATGCCTGCCCGTGCCGATGCGTCGCATGGCCGCGCCACGGTGGGCGTGCGCGGCCGGAGCGTGGCACATCCCCGCCCTTTTGATCAGCCATGCTCAGAAAGCGGGCTCTTCGGATCGGAAAAGTGGCGAGATTGGTCGTGAATAGTGCCGAAAGGCTCACTGAATATCCCTATAGTGAAGCCGCGTTGATCATCCGACCACCGCAACGAGCGAAGCCTTCGTCACAGGAGATTCCGTACGATGACGACGCCCGCATCCGCGGTGCCCGAGCGCCAGTCCATGTCCCCGCCGCCCGCCGCCGGAGGCTGCCCGGCAGGTGGCGGTACGTCCGCCGTGCCGCTCGGCGGACCCGGGTTCCACACCGAACCCCACGTCGTCTACCGCGCCATGCGGAGCGAACACGGACCTGTCGTACCCGTCGAACTGCCGGGCGGGGTTCCGGCCTGGCTGGTCATCGGCTACCGCGAACTCCACCAGGTCACCAGCGACGGCGAGTTGTTCCCCAGGGACGTCGGGCTGTGGAACCAGTGGGGGAACATCCCCGAGGACTGGCCGCTGCTACCGATGGTCGGCCGCCCGATGCCCTCCATCTACTTCACCGCCGGGGCCGAGCACCGGCGTCACGCCGCGATGGTCGGGCACGCGCTGGAGGAGGTCGAGCACTTCGAACTCCGCATGGCCTGTGAGGAGTTGGCCGACCGGCTCGTCGACGGGTTCTGCGACCGCGGTACGGCGGACCTGGTCGCCGATTTCGCCGTGCCGCTGCCGGTGCTCGTCCTCGCCCGTCTGGTCGGATTCCCCGATGCGGACGGGCCGCGGATCGCCGAGGTGCTCCGGGATCTGGCCGACGGCGGACCGGGCGCGCAGGAGGCCCATCTGCGGTTCGGCGAACACATGCAGCGGCTGCTGGCGGCACGGCGGGCCGCGCCCGGGAACGACGTGGCCTCGCGCATGCTGGCGTACGCCGGTGAGTTCACCGACGAGGAGTACGTACTCGACCTGATGGCCATCACGGCCGCCGGGCACCTCGCCACGGCCGACTGGATCGGCAACTCGCTCCGGCTGATGCTCACCGACGACCAGTTCGCCGTCGCGCTCTCCGGCGGCCGGCACAGCGTCGCCGAAGCCATGAACGAGGTGCTCTGGGAGGAGGGCCCGACGCAGATTCTCGCCGGTCGCTGGGCGGCCCGCGACACCGGGCTGGGAGGCCGGCGCATCCGTGCCGGGGACATGTTGCTGCTGGGCCTGGGCGCCGCCAACGCCGATCCGCACATCCGGCAGCATCTCTCCGCCGCGGGAGGGCCGTCGGGCCAGCGCGGCAACAGCGCGCACCTGGCGTTCAGCCACGGCGAATACCGCTGCCCCTTCCCCGCGCAGGAGATCGCCGAAATCATCGCCCGCACCGGGATCGAGGTGCTGCTCGACCGGCTTCCCGACCTGGAACTGTCCGTGCCCGCACCGGAGTTGGTCCGGCGGCAGTCCGCCTTCCTGCGGGGGATGACCGCGTTGCCCGTCCGCTTCGCCCCCGTGCGCCCGACAGGAGACTTGTCTTGAACTGCCCGCACGCCGCTGCCCGGGAGGCCGCTTCGAGCGGCGGGCCCGTCGTCATCGACCCGCTGGTCCAGGACCTGGACGGTGAGACGGCGCGACTGCGTGACGCCGGTCCGCTCGCCGGGATCGAGCTCCTCGGCGTTCCGGCCCTGACCGTCACCCGGCATGCCCTGGCCCGCCAACTGCTCGTCGATCCCCGCCTGGTGAAGGACCTCGACGCCTGGGGACTCTGGCAGCGCGGCGAGGTCACGCACGAGTGGCCGCTGATCGGCATGATCGACGCCGGGCTTTCCATGTTCACGGTGGACGGTGCCGAGCACCGGCGACTGCGTACCAAGACCTCCCAGGCACTCACGCCGCGCCGGCTGGAGGAGATACGCCCGGACATCGAGAAGTTCACCGAGGAACTGCTCGATGCCCTCGCCGAGCAGGGCGAGAGGAGCGAGAACGGTGTGGTCGACCTCAAGTCCGTCTTCGCCCAGCCGCTGCCGATGCGGGTCGTCGGCATGCTGATGGGCGTGGACGAGGCCGAGCACCCCATGCTGATGCGGCGGTACAAGGCGTTCTTCTCCATGCTCACCCCGCAGGAGGAACGCCTGGCGCTGCTGGCCGAGTTGGACGTCTTCTACGCCGCTCTCGTACGGGAGAGGACCGCGCGCCCGACCGACGACCTCACCAGCGCGCTCATCCTTGCCGAGGAGGGCGGCGAACCGCTCACCGAGGAAGAGGTGGTGGGCAATCTCAAGGCGATGGTGGCCGCCGGTCACGAGACCACCATCGGGCTGATCCTGAACGCCGTACGCGCCCTGCTCACCCACCCCGACCAACTGCGTAGGGTGCTCGACGGCGAGATCCCGTGGGAGACGGTGATCGAGGAGACCCTGCGCTGGGACACCCCCACCACCCATCTGCTGATGCGGTTCGCCACGGAGGACATCCGGATCGGCGACGACGTGATCGCGAAGGGCGAAGGAGTGGTGATCTCCTATCGCGCCATCGGCCGCGACATCGAGCACCACGGTACGGACGCCGACGACTTCGACATCACCCGGCCGACCCCGATCCGCCACATGACCTTCGGTCACGGCCCCCACATCTGCCCCGGGGCGGCGCTCTCCCGGGTCGAGGCCGGGATCGCCCTGCCCGCACTGTTCGCGCGCTTCCCCGGGCTGCGGGCGGCCATCGCGGACGAACAGGTCCGCAAGCTGCCGGTGATGACGCAGAACGACATGGAGGCCTTCCCGGTCCTGCTGCACGGCTGAGAGGCTGTCGGGTGATCTCGGACCGGGCGGCCACGCCCTGGCACGCACGCTTCCCGCGTTGTCGTCGGTCGCCGACGCTCCGCGTCGCCTCCCTCCTCCGCCTTGGAACCGCACGCACCAGACCGCGTCCGCTTTTCCGATCCGAGGTCACCCGACAGCCTCTGAGAACTGACCACCCGTCGGGCACCGTCGCTCGTGGGATACAGTTCTCGCAGGTCATGAGTTCCAGTGCACAGCCCCGGCTAACTGGACGGCACCCCGCTCCGCTGCGGGTGCTCCGGGTGACGACCGGCCTCATGCGCGGCGTATGGGGAACAGCGGACCATCGGGGCAGAGCACCTGGGGTCCATGATCTCGGGAAGGCGGAGAACCATGCTCCCCCACCTCATCCGGAACGACGGCTGCTCCAGCCACGGCCCCGGCCACCACGTCCACTGGATCCATGCCAAGAAGTGCCACCAGGAGCCCGGCCAGGCCGTGGAACTCCTGCTCACCTCCGGTGACGTCGGCGCCGACGGCTGGGTCGGGCTGCGCCCCGCCTTCGACCACGCCGAGGACTTGCCGAAGGTGTGGACGCATGCTCCGGCAGCCCTCACGGAACTGCTCACGGAGCACCGCGGACGGGTGTTCTGGCTGCCGCGGTGGCACGCCCTGAAGCTGGTGGACTCCGCCGGCCGTGCCACCGCCCTGGTCAACGCCGGTTTCGACGGCGGGCCGCTGTGCGCGACGACGGCCCCCGACCCGCGGCGGACGGTCGGCGGCACGTCCTACGGCCTGTAGGACCCGCCCGGCCCGCAGAGCCCGCTCGTCAGCCCAGCGCGTCCGCCAGCGCGCTGTCCGCCGCGGTGCGCGATTCCTGCCACAGGGTGGTCACCGGCACCCACACGTGGACTCCCTCGGGCATGCCCACGGTGGCCGCGCGGAAGGCGACGCCCAGATGGGAGGGGTCCGCCGCCACGGACAGGCTGCCGACGACGTGGCCTTCGGCGGCCGCCGGGTCCGCGGTGCGCACGGCGGCGTACGCCCGCTCGCCGCCGGCCAGTGCGTAGGGTCCGCTCCCGGCGGGCGGGACGGCCTCGGCGGAGCCGTCGAGGCCCCTGAAGGTAATGGTGGGGACCCGGTCCACCACACAGGCCCGGTCGCCGTTGTTGGTGACGCTAAGACGGGCGACGTTCCGCTGTCCGCCGGGTGCGGCGTGCACTTCGAGGTCCTTCTCCTGGCAGGTTCCGAGGCGGCTCGTGGTGTCGGCGGACGCGGCGCCGGTCGTTGCCGACGCCGCGGTGGCGGTCAGTGTCAGGGCGGCTGTGACGGAGAGCGCGGCGGCGAGAGCGGAGCGGAGACGCATGGTGTTTCTCCCGTTGGATCGACAGCCTGCGGAAACGGCCGGGCGGCCCGTCGGCCGGTGGGACCGACATGGACAGTGTGAACCGCATGACCCGATCTCCGCGACAGATCGGACATATCGGTTCGGCATATCTGGTGTCGGGACGGGCCATGTGTCCGGTGCCGGGACGGGGTGCGCGTCCGGACCCGGGAGGGTCACCCGGGTCCTGTCGCGCCGTCCCGCCTCGCGCGACCGCGGGTGCGCAGGACGAAGGCGGTGACCATCAGTGCTCCCGTGACGAGCGCCGCCAGCAGCGCCACGGCCCAGATCCACGCGTCGTGCTCATGGGCCCGACCACCCGTCCGGTCGTGGTGCCTGCGGCTGGTGCCCGGCATCTCGTCGCACGCCGTGCCGAGCAGCACCGGCACGGACGGCGTGCGGCGCCTCGGGCCGCGGCAGCCTACGGGGCGGCCCAGGGGGACCGGCGCCCCCACCGCGCGGCACCCCGCCCCGTGTGCCTCACCGTGTCCGGACCGTCGCCATCACTTCCCGGTCCGGCTGTAGCGTCAGCGACGGCACCGGACCGATGACGCCCGGGTCCACGTCCAGCTCGAAACGGCGCGCCAGCACGGCCAGGATCAGCACTGCCTCCACCATCGCGAACCGGGTGCCCAGGCAGACCCGGGGGCCGCCACCGAACGGGAACCAGGCGTACTCCGCGATGTCGTCGCCCGTCTCCGGATCCCAGCGCTCGGGGCGGAACTCCTCCGGCTCGGGGAACCATCGCGCGTCGCGTTGGGTCACCCATTGGCTGGTCCACACCCGGGTGCCCTCCGGCATCGGCACACCGCCGATCCGCGCACCCTCCTTCGCTACACCGGTGACCAGCCAGATCGTCGGGTAGAGGCGCAGGGTCTCCTTGACCACGGACTGGGTGTACGTCAGCCGCGCGTAGTCGTCGAACTCCGGCTCCCGGTCACCGAGCACCCGCTCCAGTTCCTCGGTGAGCGCGGTACGCACCCGCGGATTGCGGGACAGCAGATACCAGGCCCACACCAGCGTGGAACTGGTCGTCTCGTGCCCGCCGATGTACAGCGTGACCGTCTCGTCGCGTATCTCCTGGTCGGTGAGGTGTGCGCCCGTCTCGTCGACCGCGGTCAACAGCCGGCTCAGCAGGTCGGGGCGCTCGTCCCCGCCATCGCGATGACGGGCGACGACCCGGCCCACCTCGGCGTCGATGACCGCCGCGGCCTTCTTGATCCTGGCCCGGCCGGGAGTCGGCACCCAGTCCGGCAACAGCGCGCCGATACCGGCGAACTCCTTGCCGATCTCCTGCTGCGCCACATCCATCGCCCGGCCCATCGCCTCCGCGTCGGCCGCCGTGTCGACGCCGAAGATGGTGCGCACGGCGATCCGCTGCGTCAGCGCCGCCATCTCCCGTTTGACGTCGATGCGTTCACCGCCCGACCAGGTGTCCGCCAGCTCCACCGTGCTGCTCGCCATCGTCGCCGCGTACGACCGCACCTGCTTGGGCCGTACGGAGGGCTGCACCAGTGACCGCTTCCGTCGCCAGTCCGTGCCGCGGGCGACAACCACGCCGTTGCCCATCACGGTCCGGAAGGCGATGCCCAGTGCCGGTTGGTCGAAGGAGCGTTCCGTCTCGGTGAGCAGCTCGCCTATGCAGTCCGGATCGGCTATGTACACACAGGAGTTGGGGCCGAATCGCCAGCCCACCATGTCCCCGTGGGAGCGCAGCCGCTCGAAGAAGGCGAGAGGGTTCTTCCCGAACTGCGGCAGGCTCCCGAGGAACGGCAGCCCCTTCGGTCCCGGCACGATCCTGTGGCTCCGCGGCTCGGCATCGACGGCCTGGCCGGTCTCCGTGGACATGAAAGTCTCCGCTCCCTTGTGGCGCACCCGATTCGGTGCGCGGCGACCTGACTTCAGCGGTACCGCCCGCCGTGGAACATGTCATCGGCCTTCTGCGGTACGTGAGTTGTCGAGGGTAGTCGCGCGATGCCGCCCCGGGAGCCGGGGCGGGCGGCAGGGTGGCGGAGAAGGAACTGTCCGCCGCCTCCGGACGGGCCCGGGACCCGGCCCGTCCGGAGGTGCGGTCCTGCGGTGTGCCGGGCCCCTGGTCGGAGCCCGTCCCGCGAGGTGCGCGGTCAGACGCCCGGCGGGACCCGGGACGGGCGGCCGCCGCCGCGGGTGAGGGAGTAGCCGAAGAGCGCTGCGAGCGACCCCAGCACCCCGCCGCCGACCGTCCACAGCCAGCGGTCGGTCCACCAGCCCGAGGCCCAGCCGTCCTCGGGCTCACTGCCGAGCGAGACCTTGGACGTCGTGTCGTCGCCCGCGTCCGTCGAGCCGTCCGAGGCCTGCTCGACGGAGGACACGCCGGGGACCAACGGCTTGGCGAGCGTGCCGTCCACATCGCCGGCACCGCCCTGGTCGGCCGCCGTGATCTCGACCTCGGTCTGCACCGGGAGGCCGAGGTCCGCCGACGGCAGATCGACGACCGTGAGGCGTACGTAGTAGCTGCCCGGCAGCGGGTCGTTGGCCCACGGCTCGGACCAGGCACGGACGGTCCGCAGCACACAGGTCAGCTCGACCGTCGACGCGTCGGCCCCGGCCTTGCCGGTCTGGCGGCCGTACATGCAGGCCTGCCGGCGCCGCAGCCCGTCGTACACATCGACCTGCCAGGTCGACGCGCCGTGCCGGGTGGCGCTCTCGGGCAGGGTGATCTTCGCCTTGACGGTGGCCCGCTGGCCCGCGTCGGCGGGGAACACCCAGTACAGGTAGTCACCCGTGGACGCCCCGGCGGTGGCGCGCTGGTTCTGCTGGACGGCCGTCGCCGTACGGAAGGTGGTGCCGGCCTCGGTGGGGCCGGACCCGTCCCCGGAGGCGCTCGGGCTAGGGCTCGCCGACGGGTCGTCGGCCGCCGCGGCGCCCGCCGAAGTGAGCAGGGCGAGCCCGGCGAGCAGCGCGCCCGCGAGTACACGTGTCGTACGCATCATCAGTTGGTCCTCCAGACGGCGACGCGCCAGCGCGAGATCCAGCCGAAGAGCAGTCCCGCGACCAGTCCGGTGAGGACCAGCACGCCCAGCAGCCACCAGCCGCGGCCGAGACCGAACGCGGCGGCATCGGCGGCGTCGTCCGGGCTGTCCACCAGGTCCACGGTCAGCTCGACCGGCATGCCGGGCGAGGTCTTCACCGAGGCGGGGGCCGAGAAGGAGTTGGCGACCTGGAGGCACACGGTCTCGGCGGCCGGCTTGTCGTCGCTGTCCGAGCCGTCCACCTCGGCCTTCGGGTAGCGCAGGCCGGAGGAGATCGCGTCCGTACGGCCGGTGCCCGACTCCGAGCCCCGCACGATCTCCCGGCCGTGCACGGTCAGCGCCCGCAGCAGCACGCCGTAGTCGTTGTTCACGGCACGGTCGGCGAAGACGCTGACCGAGGCGCGCAGTTCCTGACCGGGCAGCACATCGACGCGGTACCAGCGGTGCTCGCCGAACTTCTCGCGGTCGGTGTACAGGCCGGCCTTGAGCTGCGGTGCGGCGGAGCAGCTGTCCGCGCCCTCGGTCGCCACGGGGGTGACCACGGGCTCGGCGGCCCGGTCGACCAACTGCTTGACGCGGCCGGAGAGTTCATCGGTGTGCTGGACCGCTGTGTAGGTGCCGCCGGTGGCCTCCGCGATACAGGTCAGCTGTTCACGGATCTTCGCGTTGGGCACCAGGCCCAGGGTGTCGATGACGAGGTGGATGCCGCGGGCCGCGATGTCACGTGCCACCTCGCACGGGTCGAGCGGGCCGCAGGTGTCCTCGCCGTCACTGATCAGTACGATCCGGCGGGTGGAGTCTCCGCCCTTGAGGTCGTCGGCGGCGCCCAGCAGGGCCGGGCCGATCGGGGTCCAGCCGGTGGGGGCCAGGGTGGCGACCGCGGTCTTCGCCTCGGTGCGGTCCAGCGGGCCGACCGGGTAGAGCTGCTTGGTGTCCTTGCAGCCGACCTTGCGGTCGTTGCCCGGGTAGTCGGCGCCGAGCGTCCGGATGCCGAGCTCCACCTGCTCGGGCACCGCGTCCAGGACCTCGTTGAACGCCTGCTTGGCGGCTGTCATCCGGGACTGGCCGTCGATGTCACGGGTCCGCATGGAGCCGCTGACGTCGAGCACCAGCTCGACCTTGGGGGAGGCTTTGGCGGGGGCTTCGTCGGCGGCGGCGGGGAGCGCCGAACCGAGCCCGGCGGTCAGGGTGGCGAGCAGGATGCCCACCCCGACCGTCAGCCTTTTTCTTATGATCATCGCCGGATAGTAGTGAAGATCGCTTCGCTTCCCCAAACCGGTCCGGGGGCGGCCGTGGAACCGTCAGAAACCGCCGAGCAGTGGGCCGGAGGCTCGCTCCAGCACCGAACCGACCCGTTCCCAGGTGGCCGAGTCCCGCTGGACGGGCGGCAGTTGGGCGCCCTCGCCGGTGCCCCAGTCCGCGGCGATGGCGACCGGGTCGGCGCCGGTGGCCGCAGCCGCGGCCAGGGCGGCGGCGCCCAGAGCCACCGGCTCGCCGCTGCCGGGCACGATCACGGGACGGCCGGAGAGCCGTCGTACCGTCTCCACCCAGGTCCGCCCCTGCGCACCGCCGCCGATCAGGCGCAGCGGCCGGGCGGCCACCTCGGGGGCGGCCGGGTCGAGGCCGCAGGCCCGCAGCAGTTCGTCGAGGGCGCGCAGTACGGTGACGACGGCGCCCTCGTAGGCGGCGCCGAGGAGTTGCCGGGGCGTGGTGTCGTGCCGGAGACCGGTGAGGAGTCCGGAGGCGGTGGGCAGATCGGGGGTGCGTTCGCCGTCGAGGTAAGGGAGGAGCACCGTCTCGCCGCCGGGGGACGTGTCGTCGCGGTCCAGGCCGAGCAGTGCGGCGACCTTGTCCACGGCGAGCGTGCAGTTGAGGGTGCACGCCAGCGGGAGATACGTACCGTCCGCCGCGGCGAAACCGGAGAGCGCCGGTGACGCGGGCCGGGTCCGGGAGGCTGCGAAGACCGTGCCCGAGGTGCCGAGACTGAGGACGGGGTGGTCGAGGAGTCCGGCGCCACCCAGTCCGAGGCCGACGGCGGCGCTCATGTTGTCCCCGGTGCCCGCGGCCACGGCGATCGTGGCGGGCAGGCCGAGCGCGTCGGCCGCTTCGGCGGTCAGCGAGCCGACGCGGGTCGCGCCGGTCCCGGCCACCTCGGGCAGCAACGCGGCGTCCAGGCCGAGGAGTTCGAGGAGCACGGGGTCGTAGGCGCCGGTCGCGGTGGAGTACCAGCCGGTGCCCGAGGCGTCGCCGGGGTCGGTGGCGGCGGTGCCCGCGAGCCGTTCGGTCAGGAAGTCGTGGGGGAGGCGCACGGCCGCGGTCGCGGCGGCGTTGTCCGGCTCGTACTCCCGCAGCCAGCGCCATTTCGACGCGGTGACGGCGGCCACCGGCACCGATCCGGTCCGCGCGGTCCAGGCGTCCGGGCCGCCGAGCGCCTCGCTGAGCGCGGCGGCCTGTGGGGCGGAGCGGGTGTCGTTCCACAGCATCGCGGGGCGCAGCGGGCGGCCCGACCGGTCGAGGACGACCAGTCCGTGCTGCTGCCCGGCGATCGCGATGCCGGTCACGGCCGAGGCGGCGGCTCCGGACTCCTTCAGCCCGGCGGTGACGGCGGCGCGCAGCGCCTGCCACCACACCTCCGGGTCGCTCTCGCGGGCCCCCGCCGTACCGCTGACGACATGCGGTGCGCGGCCGACGGCGAGCAGCCGGCCGCTCGCGGCGTCGACGAAGGCCGCCTTGGTGGACTGGGTGGAACTGTCCACGCCGATGACGACGGTACGCGGTTGCATGGCGCCCTCATTCCTGTGCTGCATGCGGTGCGGGATTTGATCGTGCGCAGAACAAATTACGTCACCGGGTGCCCGCCCGACAGCGGCCCGTGGCGAGGGGTTACGTGCCGGACGCGGTCCGTGCATCATTAGTCATGTCACTGAACAAATAAGGCCCGGGTGCCTCGATCGGTCCTGGGCCCGACGGCACCGAAGGCGGCCAGACGATGACGGAACGCTTCACGCCCACCCCCGACGACAGGTTCACCTTCGGACTCTGGACGGTGGGCTGGCAGGGGCGCGACCCGTTCGGCGACGCGACCCGCGCGCCGATCGACCCGGCCGACTCCGTGCGGCGGCTCGCGGAGCTGGGCGCGTACGGTGTGACCTTCCACGACGACGATCTGATTCCGTTCGGCTCGACGGACACCGAGCGCGAAGGGATCGTGAAGCGGTTCCGGCAGGCGCTGGACGCGGCCGGCCTTGTCGTCCCCATGGCGACGACGAACCTGTTCACCCACCCGGTGTTCAAGGACGGCGCGTTCACCGCCAACGACCGTGACGTACGCCGCTACGCGCTGCGCAAGACCCTCCGCAACATCGACCTCGCCGTCGAGCTGGGCGCCACCACCTACGTCGCCTGGGGCGGCCGCGAGGGCTCCGAGTCCGGCGCCGCCAAGGACATCCGGGTCGCCCTCGACCGCATGAAGGAAGCCTTCGACCTGCTGGGCGACTACGTCACCGAGCAGGGCTACGACCTGAGGTTCGCCATCGAGCCCAAGCCGAACGAGCCGCGCGGCGACATCCTGCTGCCGACCATCGGCCACGCCCTCGCCTTCATCGAGCGCCTGGAACGACCGGAACTGGTCGGCGTCAACCCGGAGACCGGGCACGAGCAGATGGCCGGGCTGAACTTCCCGCACGGCATCGCGCAGGCGCTGTGGGCGGGCAAGCTCTTCCACATCGATCTGAACGGTCAGTCGGGCATCAAGTACGACCAGGACCTGCGCTTCGGCGCGGGCGATCTGCGCCAGGCGTTCTGGCTCGTCGACCTGTTGGAGACGGCCGGCTACGCGGGCCCGCGGCACTTCGACTTCAAGCCGCCGCGGACCGAGGACCACGACGGTGTCTGGGCATCGGCCGCGGGCTGCATGCGCAACTATCTGATCCTCAAGGAGCGCGCCGCCGCGTTCCGCGCCGACCCCGCCGTGCGGGAGGCGCTGCGCGCGTCCCGGCTCGATCAGCTGGCCCGCCCCACCGCCGAGGACGGAGTGGCGGGGCTGCTGGCCGACCCGTCGGCGTTCGAGGAGTTCGACGTGGACGCGGCGGCGGAACGGGGGATGGCGTTCGAAGCCCTGGACCAGCTGGCGATGGACCACCTGCTCGGGGTCCGCTGAGCCCGGGGCACAGGCCCGCGGGGCCACGGCGCCACGGGCCTGTGCGACGGGGCGGCCGGATGTCCGGCCGCCCCGTACCCGTTCACCCGGCCGAACCGGTCGGGTGGCCCGCGTACGCCACCGGGTCGGCCAGCACCTGGGTCAACACCAGCGCCGCGGCGCCCCGTGCCGCGTCACCCGCGACGGACGAGGCGCGCAGCCGCCCGCCCCCCGGGGACCAGAGACCCGACACCACACGGCCGGTCAGCTCCTCGTCGGCGGACGGCGAGAGCCACGGCATCAGGTTCCGGTAGATCCCGCCGAGCACCACGGCATCCGGGTCGAGCAGATTCACCGCCCCGGACAGCACCCGTCCCAGCATCCGGCCTGCCTCCGCGACGGCGGCCACCGCCCGTTCGTCCCCCGCACGGGCGCGCCGTTCCAGCTCGGCCACGCCGGCACCGCCGCCCGACTCCTCGATCCCGGCGGCCCGCAGGAGCGCCGCCTGTCCCGCGTACCGCTCCAGACAACCGCGCGAGCCGCACCGGCACTCCGGCCCTTCGGCGTCCACCACCACGTGCCCGATCTCGCCGGCGAAGCCGTGCGCCCCGCGCAGTAGTTCACCGTCGATGACCAGGGCCCCGCCGACACCGATCTCGCCCGTGAGGTACAGGAAGCTGCGGACCGCGTCGAGCCCGCCGAACCACAGCTCGGCCAGCGCCGCCAGATTGGCCTCGTTCTCCGCACGCACCGGCAGCGCCGCACCGTCTGGACGCTCGGCGGCGAGCGCGGCGGCGAAGAGTTCATCGGCCGGAACCCGGTTCCAGCCCAGGTTGGGCGCCTGGCGCACCGTACCGCCGGAAACCAGGCCGGGCAGCGCGAGTGCCACCCCGACCGGGAACAGCTCCTGCTCGCGCGCCGACTCCAGGGTGCGCGCGGCGATTCCGGCCGCCCGCGCCAGGACCTCCGCGGGCGGTGCGCCGCGGTTGTCGAGGTGCTCGGTGAGCCGCACCCGTCCGGTGCCCGCCAGGTCGACGACGCACACCGACACGTAGTCGATGTTGATCTCCACGCCGAGCCCGGCGGGCCCGGTGCGGGCTACCTTGAGCGCGGTCCCGGGACGGCCCGCCTGTCCGCTGAAGGTCTTGCCGGACTCGGTGAGGAATCCGGTGCCGAGCAACTGCTCGACGAGCGAGGACACCGCGGCCCGGGTCAGTCCCACCCGTGCGGCGACCGCGGCCCTGGTCGCCCCACCCGCCGCCTCGTCGCGGACGGCGCGCAGCACGAGGCTGAGATTGCTCCGGCGCACGGTGTCCTTGTCGGCCTTGGGCCCCAGCGGTGTGACGTTGCTCTTCATGTCGGAGCTGAGCCTATGCGATCCGGCGTACCGGACTTTCGGCCCGTGCGGGTACCGGGGCCGGTCCGGGAACGGTCCGTTCGCGGGGGAGGCGACCCGCCGCGAACGGACCGTCGGGGATTCCGGGCACGCGGTACTCAGCCCGTCGAACCGCGCTCCTTCAGCATGTCCGCCATGAGCGCGATCTCCGACTGCTGGCCCCGCACCATGCCCGCCGCCAGGTTCCTGATCGCATCCGTGTCCGCGGAGTCGGCCGCGGCCTGAGCCATCTCCGCGCCGGCTCGGTGGTGCGAGGTCATCAGCTTCAGGAACAGCACCTCGGCGTCCTTGCCCTTCGCCGCCCGCAGCGCGTCGAGCTCGGTGTCGGTCGCCATGCCGGGCATCAGCGAACCGTCGCCCCTGGGAGTGAAGGTGTGGCCCATCCACTCCATCGGAGGGGCACTGGACGACTTCGCCCGGCCCCACATCTCCAGCCAGCCGAGCATCATGCCCCGCTGATTGGCCTGCGTGTTGATGATGTCGTACGCGAGCCGGCGCACCGCCTCGTCGGACGTGCGGTCCCGGACGATGAACGACATCTCGACCGCCTGCTGATGGTGGATAGACATGTCGCGGGCGAACCCGACGTCGACCGATGTGTCCGAGGGAGCGGCCGCGGCGGAGGCGGAACCCGCGGTGGAGGCGGAGCCCGCGGTGGAGGCGGAGCCCGCGGACGAGGACGGTCGTACGAGCATGAGTACGACCAGGCCCAGCGCCAGCAGCAGCACCGCACCGCCGGCCAGCATCATCGGACGCGAGGAGCGGACCGCGGACGTCACTGGGCGACCCCACCCGTGCAGGCCGCGCCCGGCTCCGGGGTCTGCGGGCCCTGCACGTACTTGGTGAAGAACTGCCCGACGCGCGCGTCGGCGGCGCCGGTCACCGTCACCTGCTTGCCCCAGGCGCTGAGCATGACCGGGGCGGCCTGGTCCTCGACCGGGCTCATCAGCGAGTAGGGCGTCGACTCGACCCGTTCACGGAGCTTCTCCAGGTCGGCCGGCTTCGCCTTGCTCGTGTACGTGACCCAGACCGCGCCGTGCTCCAGGGAGTGGACGGCGTTCTCCTTCGGTATCGCCTTGGTGTAGATGTCGGCGTTGCAGTTCATCCAGATCGGGTTGTGATCGCCGCCGACCGGCGGGTTCATCGGGTAGGCGACCTTCTTGTCGACGTGGTTCTGGGTGAGCTTGTCCCAGGTCCGCTCGCCCTTCACCGGCGAGGCCTTGGCGTCGACCTCGGCCTTTTCCTTGTCGTCGGCGGCGGACATCAGATAGCCGCCGCCCGCGACGAGCGCGGCGACCACGGCGACGGACGCGGTGATGGTGATGATGCGGCTGCGCCGCTCGCGGGCCCGCTCCTTGCGGCGGGCCTCCTCCAGCTTGGCGCGACGTGCGGAGGCAGAGGTGTTCTGCTGCTTGGCGGATGCCATGGAGAGTCCTTGGGTTCAACAAGACCGATGGAGCTGAGGGCATGCGGAGTCCGTTCCTCGGGTGTCCCGGGGAACGGGGCGTGCCTCTAGATCCGTTGAACCTGCAGCCGGAGATGGTCGACTTCCCGCACGGCGTCGTTGGACGGGCCGCGGATCGTGGCCGCGCCGGTGAGCGGGGCGACCGGAGCGGTGGTGGTCGTACCGGGAAGGGCCGCGGGTGCGCTCTGTGCCGGCAGCACGACCGGGGTCGCGTGCTCGGAGGTTCCGTGGCAGGAACTGCCCATGCCCCGGTCCTCGGGGGCGTCGGCCACCACGATCCGCGCGAGCGCCTGGTGCGTGGGTGTCATGGTCCGGACAGCGGCCGCCGGGTGGGTGCCGGAGCCGTGCGCGGACGGGGCCGTGATCGAACAGCACGAGACCATGGCGAGCAGCACGAACAGCCAGCCGAGCACGGCCGACGCGCAGGTGCCCTGCGTCCGTCGGCGCGTCCGTTCGCTCAGCCCGTTCATCCCGTCATCGTACGCGGTGTGTGAAGTTTCAATGAGGGGTGGATGGGGTGGATGTCATGCATGTGCTCCCTCGCACGGCCTTCCGTGCGAGGGAGCACCCGGGCGTGCGGCATTCGGTGGCTACGGGGGTGCTCGGCGCGGCGGGCCGGACTCTCCGTCCCCTTCCTCAGCCAGATCGAGAACGGCCACTCCCGGCCGAGCATGGGTTCCCTCCAGCGGATCGCCGACGCGCTCGGCACGAGCGCGGTCCAGCTGCTGTCCACGGCCGAGGTGCCCCGGCCCGTCGACGTGGTGCGCCGCACCTCCGCCGCCGTACGGGAGACCGGGGCGGAGGGCGAGGGCGAGGGCCGGATGCGCCCACTGGTCCGGGGCCATCAACGGCTGCACGCCCTGGAGTTCACCGGTGCGCACGACTGGGGGTGGGAGTTCCGGCACCGCAACGACGAGATCCTGTACGTGGCCGACGGCTCGGTGGAGGTCGAGGCGGACGGCAACTTCTACCGTCTCGAACAGGGCGACGCGCTCTACTGCGCGGGCGGCCTCGTCCACCGGTGGCGGCCCATCGAACCGGACACCAGGGTCCTCGTGGTCGGCATCGCCGACCACGTCCAGGCGACCGACGAGCAGGTGGGCTGACGGACCGGTCGGCCGGCCGGACGGCGTGTGCGACCGGTGTGAAATGCGGCCCTGGGGGGTTCCGTCCCCGTGCGATGATGCGCCCATGCCGTACTTGGTGCCGCCCCACCTTCCTCCGGGTCGCCTCGCGGACTCCGCCCAACCGGCTCTTGCCGTCGCCGACGACCTGCTGCTGCGGCCGTGGCGGCAGGAGGACGCACCGACCGTCGTCGCCGCCTTCTCCGATCCGGCGATCCAGCACTGGCATCTGCGCCGGGCCGACACCGAGGACGAGGCGCGCGACTGGATCGAGCAGTGGCGGGACGCCTGGTACAGCGAGACCGCGGCCCATTGGGCCGTCGTACGCCCCGAGGGGGCCGGCGACGGGATCGGGGAAGTGCTCGGCCGGGTCTCGCTCCGCTCCCTGGTGCCGGAGATCGGTCTGGCGGAATGCGCCTACTGGGTGCTGCCGGCCGCCCGCGGACGGGGCGTGGCGCCCCGGGCCGTCTCGGCGCTCGCACACTGGGCCTTCGACGAGATCGGATTCGAGCGGCTCGAACTCGCGCACTCCGTGCTGAACGAGGCGTCCTGCCGGGTGGCGGCCAAGACGGGCTTCGCCCTGGAGGGCACCCGGCGCCACTCCCATCTGCACGCCGACGGCTGGCACGACATGCATCTCCACGCCAGGCTCCGCGGGGACGACGCGAACGGCTGACCGCCACGGCGGCGGCGCCGGCCGTTCGGCTGTCCGACAGGCGCCGCCGCTCAGTCCCGTTCGACGTCCACCTCGGTGAGCCGCGCATACCGCCCGGGGTCGGAGCGACGGATGCGCAGCGCCACCACGACCCCGGCCACGAGAACCACCGGCAGCGGCACCAGCAGCGCCACATTGACCGCACCCGTGCGCCCGGTGAGCAGATCGAAGTGGAGCGTCGCGAGCACCGACAGGACGGCGAGACCCACGAAGGCGATCAGCGGTGCGACCGCGACCCGCCAGACCGACATGCCGCACCGGTCGCGGCGGAAGAAGAAGCAGACGGCGAGCGCGGCCAGCGCCTGCATGATCATGATGCCGAGCACGCCGGTGCTGTTGGTCCACAGGAAGATCTCGGAATACGGATCGGCACCGATCAGCGCACCGCCCCCCACGATCACCAGGCCGAAGGCGGTCTGTACCACGACCGCCGTCACCGGTGAGCCCTGCCGGGGCGAGACCCGGCCCAGACGGCGCGGCAGCAGACCCTCGCGGCCCAGGGCGTAGAGGTAGCGGGCCGCGGCGTTGTGGAAGGCGAGGGTGGCGGCGAACGCGCTGACCACGATCAGTACATGCATGGAGTCGGCGAGCCACGGGCCGACGAACCGGTCGGCCGCGTGGAACGTCAGCTGCGGGCCGTCCGACGACCGGGCCATCGCGACCGACTCGTCCGTGCCGAAGCTCCCCATCAGGATCCACACCCCGACGGCGTAGAACAGCGCCAGGAATCCGATCGCGACAAAGGTGGCGCGGGGCACCGTACGGTCCGGGTCGCGTGCCTCCTCGGCGTAGATCGCGGTCGCCTCGAAGCCCGTGAACGCGCCGATGACCAGGACGAACATCCCCGCCATACCGCCGGAGGAGGCCAGCACGGACGGGTCGAAGGACGTGATGTCCAGGGCGTCGGTACCCCGGGCCGCCAGCACCCCGACGTCCATCACCAGCAGCACCAGGACCTCCAGGACCAGTGCCACCCCCAGCACCTTCGCGCTCAGTGTGACCCGCAGCCAGCCCAGTACGCCGGTGCCCAGCACGCAGAGGGTCGACAGCGGCCACCAGGGCAGCTCCGCACCGGTGAGATCGCTCACGGTCGTCGAGGCGAAGTAGCCGAAGCCGGCCGCGACACCAGGGGCGACGAGGTTGTACGAGAGCGTCGCCAGATAGGCCGTGGCGACGCCGAGCGTGCGGCCGAGGCCCCGGGCGACGTACGCGTAGAAGGCTCCGGCATTGCGTACGTAGCGGCTCATTGCGGTGAACCCGGCGGCGAACAGCACCAGCAGCGCACCGGAGACCAGATAGCCGAGCGGGGTGCCCGGACCGCCGATGCCGATGGCGAACGGCGCGACACCGGCCAGCACGGTCAGTGGCGCGGCCGCGGCCACGACGAAGAAGACCAGATCGAAGGTGCCGATCTGCCCCTTGGCGAGGCTCCCCGCCGGACCGCCGGACGGTGGGGCGGCATTCGGCAGGCCGGGGGAGGAGGGGGAGGGAGAGGCGGGCGGCGGGACGGCCGTCGAGGGTTGTGTCATCGGTGGTTCCTCAGGTGCGAACGGGCGGCTGGACGCCGAAGCCGATGCCTGCTCCAGGCATGGGTCAGCGGAAAAGACCAGTTCAGGGCGCATCGATTGGGCGCGGCGCTCAAGCTATCTGGTATACCGAATACCAAGCAAGGGTCTACGGGAGCTTTCCGGAATCTGCGATGATCGCGGCACGGGAGCCGGAAGAGACCGGCTCCGACGGGCAGGAAGCGAGTCCATGAGCAGCAGCCGAACCGCCGGCCTCACCGCCACCGGCACGATCGGTGCGGCACATCAGTCGCTGCGCGACCAGGTCTATGTGGAATTGCGCGAGAGGATCATCGACGGCCGCTACCCCTCCGGGCACCGCGTCGTCGAACGGGAACTCGCGGACGAGCTGGGGGTGTCCCGCATCCCCGTACGGGAGGCCATCCAGCGACTGGAGACCGAGGGATTCATCGCGGCTCAGGCACGAAAGGGCGCGTTCGTCGCCCCGCTCGGCCCGGTCGAGGCCGCGGACTTCTTCGACATCCGGGAACACCTGGAGGCGCTGGCGGCCTCGCTGGCCGCCCGGCGCGCGGACCGGGACGGCCTGCGCACCCTGGAGCGGCTCCTGGACCGCGCCCGCCGCGCCGCGGACTCCTCCCGCCGGACCCGCGAACTGGGCTCGGTCCATGCCGACTTCCATCAGCAGATCGTCGTCATGTCCGGCAATCCGCTGCTCCAGGGCCTGATGGCGCCGCTGGACGGCCGGCTGCGCCGGCTCTTCAGTCTCACCTCCGAGCCGGGCGACGGTCCCGTGATGTGCGGCGAGCACGAACTGCTCTACGAGGCGATCAGGAGCGGCGACGCGGAGGCGGCGGAACGGATCGCCCGCCGTCATGTGGCCGGAACGCGCGAGACCGCGATGCAGATGCTCGCCGCAGCCGCCACCACCGCTGACACCACCACCGCCGCACCGGCGGATCCAGGTCCCCGGCTCCGGCCCTGACCAGCACGCCCCCCGCGCACGACGTCGCGCACCACCGAAGGAGACCCCGCCCCATGGCGACGCCCGCCCCCGCCCGCCCCCATGTCCTGTTCACCGCCGTCCTTTCCCCCGATGGGCGTACCCGTGACCTGCTGGTCTCCGACGGCCGGATCGCCGCGTACGACCCGGCGGAGCTGCCCGACGGCTGCCTGACCGTGGACGCCGCGGGAGCCCTCGCCCTGCCCTCGCCCGTCGACGCGCACATCCACCCCGACAAGTCGACCTGGGGCGGGCCCTGGCTGAGCCGCGAACCCGCCGGGACGCTCCGTGACCTGATCGAGGGCGATGTACGGGCCAGGACCGCCTTCACGACCCCGGTGGAGGAGCGGGTCGGGGCGCTCATGGACCGGGCCGTCGCCCGTGGCGCCCGCGCCATGCGGGCCCATGTGGATGTCGCCCCCGTCCACGGCCTCTCCGGGGTGCACGGGGTGCGGGCGGCGGCCGATGCCCGCAAGGACCTCCTCGACGTCCAGATCGTCGCCTTCCCCCAGCTCGGCCTGTTGAGCGAGCCCGGCACCGCGGAACTCATGGAGCAGGCCCTGTCCGAGGGCGCCGACATCGTCGGCGGTCTCGACCCGATCGGCATCGACGACGACATGGAGGGCCAGCTGGACTTCGTGTTCGGGCTGGCCGCCCGCAAGGGCGTACCGGTCGACATCCATCTGCACGACGGCGGGCCCGTCGGGCTGCGCCAGGTCACCGAGATCGCCCGGCGTACCGTCGCCGCCGGGATGCAGGGACGCGTCGCCATCGGCCACGCCTTCGCCGTTGCCGAGCTCGGGGGCGACGAACGCGACGCCGTCGCGGCGCGGTTGGCCGACGCCGGTGTCTCCCTGGTCACCTGTGCCCTGGGCGGCGACCCGGTCCTGGATCCCGCACGGCTCACCCCGCACGGCGTGCGGGTCGCCGTCGGCTCGGACGGCGTGCGCGATGCCTGGACGGCGTTCGGTGACGGCGACATGCTCGGCCGGGCCCATCTGCTGGCCTACCGCACGGATGCCCGCACCGATGCCGAACTCGCCGCCTGCTACGAGGCGGTGGCCCAGGGCGGCGCCTCCTTGCTCGGACTGCCCGCCTCCCGGCTGGAGACCGGGGACCCGGCCGACTTCGTCCTGGTGGCCGCCGGTTCGCTGCCCGAGGCCGTCGTGGACCGCCCGATCCCGTCCCTGGTCGTACGCGCCGGCCGGGTCATCGCCCGCGAGGGCCGGCTGATCTGAGGCGCACCGGACCGGTCAGCCGCGGTCGAGCGCGCGATCGGTGAGGGAGCCCGCGCATCCGGTGTACCGGGCGGGGTCGGTCAGTTCGCCCAGGTCGAGACCGGCGAGTTCGGGTTCCTCGTCGAGCACATCGGCGAGGACGTCGGCCAGGTCCGTGGTCTCCGCACGGGCCCGGTGGGCGGCGCCCACCAGCACCTCCCTGGCGCGCGTGCGGCCGATTCGTTCGGCGAACACGGCGGCCAGCCGCTCCGAGACGATCAGCCCGTCGGTGAGCTGGAGGTTCTCCCGCATGGCGTACGGGACGACGCGCAGTGTGCCGGTGAGCTCGGCGGCGCGGTGCGCGGCCCCGCCGACGAGCCGCAGCAGTTCGCGCAGCGGCTCCCACTCGGCGTGCCAGGCCCCGGCCGGACGCTCGTCCTCGGCGGCGAGCGAGCCGTACAGCGTCGCCGCCAGACCGGGGGCGCGACGGGCCGCCGCCGCGATCAGTGTGGCGTGCACCGGATCGGTCTTGTGCGTCATGGCGGACGATTCATCGCCCTGCCCCTCGGTGAGCTCGCCGATCTCGGTGCGGGACAGGTTGAGCACATCGGCCGCCATCTTGCCGAGCGCACCGGCCGTGAAGGCGAGCGCGCCCGCCAGGTCGGCGATCGGGGTACGCAGGGTGTGCCACGGCAACAGAGGTTCGGCGAGACCGAGTTCGCTCGCGAACGCCTGGATCAGGGGCAGCCCCGGATCGATCCCGTCGATGTCCTCGGTGGGCGCGTACGCCTCGAAGGCGGCCAACGTGCCTGCCGCGCCGCCGAGTTGTGCGGGCAGCGATTCCCGTACGGCCGAGAGCCGGTCCCGGGCGTCCAGGATCAGCGCCCGCCACCCTGCCGCCTTGAGTCCGAAAGTGGTCGGTACGGCGTGCTGGGTGAGCGTCCGGCCGGCCATCGGGGTGTTGCGATGCGCGGCGGCGAGCCGTGCCACCGCGTCCGCGGTCCGCGCCAGATCGTCGAGCAGCGGAGCCAGGGTCCGCGCGGCGACGAGCATGGCGGCGGTGTCGAGGATGTCCTGGCTGGTCGCGCCCCGGTGCACGTACGGCCGGACCTCCTGCTCCACCGCGGCGAGGAGGTCCATGACCAGCGGGACGACCGGATCGCCGTCCGCGCGTGCGCGCAGCGCCAGGTCCCGTACGTCGAACCGGCCCGCGTCGGCCGCCGCCGAGGTCACCGCCCGCCCGGCCTCCGCGGGGGCGAGCCCGCAGCCGGACTGGGCACGGGTGAGCGCCGCCTCGGCGTCGAGCATCGCCTGCAGAAAGGCGCTGTCGCCCGTGGTCGTCTCGGCGGGGGAGCCGGCCCACCCGGGGGCGAGCAGTCCGGCATCGCTCTCGTACATCGGCTGAACTCCAGGGGACCATGGGGCCTTTCGTTCGGATCGGACCGGATCCGAACGAAAGACTCTAACCTTCGTTGCCTGCCCGGTGGATGCCGAACACCGCACCCTGCGGGTCCCGTACGACCGCGATCCGCGGCCCGTCCGGAATGTCGGTCGGCGGCATCAGCAGTTCACCACCGGCTCCCTGCGCCGTCGCGGCCGTCGCGTCGACATCCGTCACGGCGAAGTACGGCAGCCAGTTCGGCGGCTCCTCCGGCGGGAACCTGTCGTCCATGATCAGCATCCCGCCGAAGTCCTCACCGGCCACGCCCCACTGCGTGTAGCGCTCCGGTGCGGCGTTCACCGTCCATCCGAAGACCGCGGGATAGAAAGCGAGCGCCGGGTCGGCCTCACGGGTGACGAGTTCGACCCAGCCGAGCGCACCGGGGTCGTTCAGCCGCTCGGCACCGGCGAAGGCGCGCGCCTGCCACAACGAGAACACCGCGCCGGACGGATCGGCGACGACCGCGAACCTGCCCTGGTCGAACACGTCCATCGGGCCCACCAGGAGCGAGCCGCCCGCCGACTTCACCTGCTCGACCGTGGCGTCCGTGTCCTCGGTGGCGAACGAGACCGTCCAGGCCGTCGGCTGACCCGGCTGGTAGATCGGGCTGAGCGCCGCCACTCGCGCGTCGCCGAGGTGCGCCATCGTGTAGCCGCCCGCCTCCTCGCGCGGATCGGTCTCGGAGCGCCAGCCGAAGAGTGCCGCGTAGAACGACTTGGCGGCCGGGATGTCGGGGGTGCTCAACTCGATCCAGCAGGGGCCGCTGGGCACGGGTTCGGTGAGCTTCATTCGGATTCCTCCGTGGGTGCGTGGGGCGCGTGGACGCGTACCTGTGCCTGCGCCTGTCCGTCCTTGCGCACTCGAACGCTATGACCTCGTGCGGGAGGCGGCCATCGGAGGGAAATGTTTTACGAGTGTAATACCTGCTAAAGTATTTGGGTGAGCGATACAACTATCCGGTCCCGGCAGCCCTCCGTCCGCAGACTCCCGCTGGCGGCTCCGCTGCGTCTCGCCCGGCCCTCGGACATGTGGTTCAAACCGGCGCTGAGCGTGGTCGTCGCCACCGCCGTACCGGATCTGGTGCTGCTCGCCGTCGACCGGCTCGACCTCGTGATGTACACGATGGCCGGTTCGCTCTGTGCGCTGTACGGCCACAACCTGCCGTACGCCCGTCGCGCGCGGGCCGTCGCCGGAGTCGTCGTCGCCATGATCATCGGCCTGGCGGCATCCCTGGTCGCGGCCTCTCTCACCGGGTCGACCGCCGTGCTGATCGCGGTGGGGGCGCTGCTCGCGGCGGGGCAGAAGACGCTCTGCGACGCCACCCGCATCGGTCCGCCCGGACCGGTGATCTTCACCTTCGTCACCTCCGCCGCGCTCTTCGCCCCACAGCGTCTCGGCCAGGTGCCGGGTCATCTCGCGCTGACCCTGGGCGCGGGCGTGATCGCCTGGCTGGTCACGGTCGGCCCCGCGCTCTTCCGCCGGGAGGGCCCGGAGCGCCGGGCGACGGCCCGCGCCCTCGACGCGGCCGCGGCGTACCTCGCCGACCCCGGCCACCGCACCCGGCACGCCGCCGCCGCTGCCGTGCACGCGGCCTGGCAGACCCTGCTCGCCGCCGGACGCCCCACTCCCGTACGCCGGGCGCTCGAACGCCTCGTCGTCCACGCCGAAGCCGCCCTCGCCGAAGGCACCCTCGACGCCTCCCCGGCCGTCCCCGCTCCCGCTCCCGACCTCGACCGGCTTCGCGCCTGGGCCCGGCAGACCCGCGCCCGCGGCCCCGTTCCCACTCCGCCGCCCGCCCCCGGCACGTCCGAGGAACTGTTCGGCATCGAGGCCGAACGGGCCGCCCGGCGCGGTGGCAGCCGCCGCGACGCCCGCCGCGCGCTGCTGCGCCGCCTCGCCCCGGGCTCCCCGCTGCTGCCCATCGGCGCCCGCGCGCTCATCGGCTGCGCCCTGGCCGGCTACGTCTCCCAGGCGGCCGGCGTCGGCCGTCCCTACTGGGCGATCGTCACCGCCGCCTCGCTGTACCAGGCAAATGTGACGTTGTCCTGGAACCGGGCCCTCCAGCGCACCCTCGGCAATCTGCTCGGCGTCCTCGTCTTCGCCGCCGTCCTCCCGGTCAGCCGCACCGGACCGCTGGCGCTCATCGGCTTCTGCCTGTTCTTCGGCTTCGCGGCGGAGGCCCTGATCACCCGCAACTACTGGCTCGGCTCCGTCGCCGTCACCCCGATGGCGCTGCTGGTCCTGGAATTCGGCGGCACCCACCCGGCCGGTGAACTCATCGGCGACCGGGTCCTGGACACCGTCATCGGCGCCGGGGTGGGCCTGCTCTCCGCCATGCTGGTGACCAACCGCCGGGCCGCCGGACGCCTGGAGAAGGCACTGGCCGCCACTGATCTGGCCCGCGCCCGCGCCGTACACGCGCTGGCCGTCCCGCAGCCCGCGCCCGCCGCGCTCGACGCCGCCCGCCGCGAACTGACCGGATCGCTCGTCGAGCTGCGCGAGGCGGACGACACCGCGGCGGGCGAATGGTGGCAGCGCGCCCTGCCCCAGGAGCAGGTCCTCGCCGCCGAGCAGGCCGGACACCGTACGCTCGCCGCGACAGCAACACGGCGGGGGTCGATCGCCCGCGCCCCGGAGAACGGAGCGGTGTGACCGACGACATCGTCGCCTCGGT
The DNA here is from genome assembly GCF_042882135.1 of Streptomyces sp. NPDC058240. Lineage (NCBI taxonomy): Bacteria > Bacillati > Actinomycetota > Actinomycetes > Kitasatosporales > Streptomycetaceae > Streptomyces > Streptomyces sp. NPDC058240. The sequence continues at coordinate 113,104 of NZ_JBHVWT010000006.1, read as the reverse complement.
GGTACGGCAGTGGCAGGCCGTCAACCCGGAGCTGGACACCGGACCGATGGAACTCATCGGCCGCATCAACCGCTGCGCGGCCCTGCTCCAGCAGGCGGAGGACGCCCCGCTGCGCGCCGCCGGTCTGACCCGCGCCGAGTTCGACCTGCTCGGTGCCGTACGCCGTACCGACCGTGAACTCACCCCCGGTGAACTGGCCAGGGAGACCTTCTCGTCCGGCGCCGCGGTCACCAAGCGCCTGCGGGTCCTCCAGGAGCGCGGTCTGGTCGACCGCCGCAGCGACGACCGCGACCGCCGCGTCAACCACGTTCGCCTCACCGAGCAGGGCCGCGAGCTGGTGGACATGCTGTTGCCCCGGCAGCTCGCGTACGAACGCACGGTGCTGTCCGGCCTCGACGAGCAGTCCCGTACCCGGCTCAGCGCCCAGCTCAGCGAGCTGCTGGTACAGCTGGAGGGGCGTATCGGCGGCGCCCGGCGCTGAACCGAGGGGAAGGCCCGCGGGGCGGTGCGAGGTCCGTGCCGACGGCGCCGGAAAATACCGCGCGGATGCCGGTACACCGCTGCTAGCGTCCACCGCATGAAGCGCGCTGCCATGACGACGACGCCGGAGAGTGTCCCGGCGCGCTGACAGCTGTGCAGTGAGAAGCCCCGGGCGAGTGCCCCGGGGCTTCGCCTTGCGGTCACCCGCCCGACGACCGCGAGGAGACCGCCATGCACGACCACCGCAAGCTCGGCCGCGAGCTGGGCCTGTTCGACACCGACCCGCTGATCGGCGCGGGACTGCCCTACTGGCTGCCCGACGGCGCCGCCGTGCGCCACACCCTGGAGGAGTACATCCGCACCGCCGAACGGCGGGCCGGCTACCGGCACGTGTACTCGCCGGTGCTCGGCAAGCGGGAGCTGTACGAGATCTCCGGGCACTGGTCGCACTACAGCGACGACATGTTCCCGCCGATGGACCTGGGCGGGGAACAGGTGGTGCTGCGGCCGAGCCTGTGTCCGCACCACGCGGTCATCTACCGTTCCCGCTCGCACAGCTACCGCGAACTGCCGCTGCGCATGGCCGAGCTGGGCGGCATGTACCGCTCCGAGCTCTCCGGAGTGCTCGGCGGACTGACCCGTGTGCGGTCCATCCAGCTGAACGACGCGCACATCTTCTGCACCCCGGACCAGGTGGCCGAGGAGGCGCGGGCCGCTCTGGAGCTGATCGGCGCGGCGTACCGGGCGCTGGGCATCAGCGCTGCCCGCTACCGTCTCTCCCTCCCGGGCGCGGGAGGCAAGTACGTCGACGACCCGGCGATGTGGCAGCGGTCCACCGCTCTGCTGACCGAGGTCCTCGACCGCTCGGGAGTGCCCTACGAGGCGGCCGAGGGAGAAGCCGCGTTCTACGGCCCCAAGATCGATGTGCAGGTCGCCGACGGCGCGGGCCGCGAGTCGACCCTGTCCACCGTGCAGATCGACTTCCATCAGCCGGTCCGGTTCGACCTGCACTACATCGGCGCCGACGGCGCGAAACACCGGCCGGTCATGGTCCACCGCAGCATCATCGGCAGTGTGGAGCGGGCCGTCGCCCATCTGATCGAGGCGCATGGCGGCGCCCTCCCCGCCTGGCTCGCCCCCACCCAGGTGGCGATCCTCCCGATCTCCGGCGCCGAACTGCCGGCCGCCGAGGCGCTCGCCCGGCAATGCGCCGACCTGGGACTGCGGGCCGAGACCGCCGGACCGGAGCGCGGTACCCTGGGCGCCCGCATCCGGGAAGCCCGCCTGGCGCCCTGCCAGGCGGTCATCGGGGCCAGGGAAGCGGCCGAAGGACACGTGGCCCTGCGCCTGCGCGACGGAACCCGGCTGGAGCCGCAGCCCGCGGACGAGGTTCTCGCCCGGATCGCCGCCCTGGTGGACGCGCACAGCATCGAACTCCGGGCGTAGGGACCCCGGCCGGCCCGGAAGTCGGAGCAGGCCGCCGGAGCGGACCACCGTGTTCGGGTGGTCCGCTCCGGCGCGCGCTCCGCCCCGGCTGCACGGCAGGGATCACTCAGACCGTGCCCAACAGCGCGGCGGACACGTGGAGTTCCTCGGCGCGACGGGCGAGCGCCGCGTCGTCGCCGCGGTCGGCGGGTGCCGATGCCATCAGGGCGAGCCGGTCGCGCCAGCTCGATCCCGCCAGCGGTACGGCCACGGTGTTCATGCCCTGGACCGACTCCCCGCGGCTGAGCGCGTATCCGCGGGAGCGGATCTCCTCCAGCTCGGCGAGCAGCGCGGAGCGCGAAGTGACGGTGCTCGGCGTGCTTGCCGCGGGCAGCTCCTCCCGCGGATAGAGGGCGCAGACCTGTTCCGTCGTCATCCGGGAGAGCAGCATCTTGCCGCCCGACGTGGCGTGGGCGGGGTGCGTACCGCCGACCCCCGGCATCACCCGCACCGGATGCGGGGACTCGCGGCCGTCGGTGACGACGATCCGGTCGCCGATCAGCGCCGCACTCTGCACCGTCTCGCCGGTGCGCCGCAGCGCGTCCTCCAGTACCGCTCCCAGCCGTTCGCGGACGGCCGTGCCGAATCCCGCCGGGCGGCCGAGCCGGACCAGCTCCGGACCGGCCGAGTAACCGCGGCCGGAGAAGTCCCGGATCGCGAAGCCGCGTCCCTCCAGGGTGCTGAGCACCCGGTGCGCGGTGGACCGGCCCACGGAGAGCAGCCCGGCGGCCTCGGAGACGGTGAGCGTGTCATGGGTGAGGAAGAGCTGCATCAGCCGGAGCCCGGTGTCCAGCGACTCGATGGTGTAGCCCCGATCGGGCCCCATGGTGTGTCCGTTCCCCTTCGGTTCCGGTGTCAGTTCGGTGACCCGGCCGTCCACCCGCCCATGAGTCATGAATGTGCTCCTTTCGATCCGGTTCGATCACATGTACGTCTATCCCGCGCTGCGGGACAGGATGGAGTGGCAGGCCGGGGGTGAGTCGCTCAACTGCCGCCGCTGCCACCGTACGTGCTCGGCAGGGTGGCCTGGCCGGGCACGTCGGTCGGCTCGGACGCTGTCCCGTTCTCCGGTACGTACGACTCCCTTCCTCGCCGGATCGCACCGGGCGTCACTCCTTGTGTGCGTGTGACGGCGGTGCGTGCAAAAACTCGTGAGTGTATTACCGCTGGAGCGCCCGCGCAGGGGGTTGGGTGAATGTGCCGAAGCACTGATTCGATCTGACTAAGCTCACGCGCAGTGAAGTCGAGTTGATATGAATTCGAGCGCTTGTTCATGACTGTCCTGCAAGCGTGCATACGTCCCGAATCAACCGCCAGAGGTCTTAGATGGTTCGTGTTGAATCACCGCCGATCGACCGGGAAACCCCAGTCGCTCGTGCCGTGTTGCTGCCCGTGCTCCTGATGGGCGGCGCCACCGCCGCCGCGGTGGCACTGGTTTCCGCGGCCGCGCGGATACCAGTCGTGTGGTGCGGCACCGTCGCCACCGTCGTGGCCGTCGCGTTGAGCGTCCAACTCGCCCGCCGGGCGCGCGATCTGCGTGCTCAGCGCGCGGTGTACGAACGGCGTTTCGCCGATCTGGAGCGGCGCATCGCCACCCATGACGACGAGACCGTGCGGATCAGCAAGGAACTCCTGCCGGCCGCCATCCACCGGCTGCGCGTGGGCAACTCGCCCGAGGAAGTGCTCCGCGACGTCGTCGACGCGGACGAGTTGTACCGCGACCTGCCGGACGCCCAACGCACCCTCGTCTACACGGTGCTGAACATCATCGACAACGAAGAGGCGATGCGTGACTCCGCGCAGCGCGCCTTCGTCAACGTCGCCCGGCGCGTCCAGGCGATCGTCCACCGCCAGGCGAGCGAACTGCGCGAGATGGAGGAGCACCACGGGCGCAACCCCGACGTCTTCGACGACCTGCTCCGCATCGACCACGGCACCGCACTGATCGGCCGCCTCGCCGACTCCATCGCGGTGCTCGGCGGCGCCCGGCCCAGCCGCCAGTGGCCCAAGCCCGTACCGCTGTTCAGCGTGTTGCGCGGCGCCATGTCGCGGATCCTGGAATACCCCCGCGTCGATCTGCACTCGATCGCCAAGGTCGCCATCATCGGCACCGCCGTCGAGCCGCTCATCCACGCCTGCGCAGAACTCCTGGACAACGCCACCCGCTACTCGCCCCCGCAGACCCGGGTGCACGTCACCGCCGTCGAGGTGCAGACCGGCATCGCCATCGAGATCGAGGACGGCGGCGTCTCGCTCAGCGAGGAGGCCCGCTCGCGGGCCGAGAACATGCTCGCCAGGGCCCAGGCCGGCTCCAACATGAACGACCTCGGTGAGTCCCCGCGGCTCGGCATGGCCGTCGTCGGCCGGCTCTCGCGGATGTACGACCTCCAGGTCTCGCTGCGGCAGTCCGCGTACGGCGGTGTCCGCGCCGTGCTCATCGTGCCCCGCGCGATGATCACCACCGGACCCGCTCCCGGTATCGCCCACGGCATCGGCGCCACGTCGAGGCCCACCAGCGACATCGACCAGGAGGCGATGAAGCACGTCGTGCCGGCCCGCCGCAAGCCCCGTACCCCCGTGGCCCAGCGACCCGCCACCGGGCCGGTCGCGCCGGTCACCCGGCCGGTCGTTCCTGCGGCCGCCATGGAGGACGACGTCCCCGTGGTGACCGAGTGGACCGCGGGCGGGCTCCCGCAACGCCGCAGTCGCGGCCGGGCGCCCCTGGGCTCGCACAACCTCCCGGCCCAGCCCGTCGACCCCACCGCAGGCCAGCGCAACGGCTACACCAACGGCCACACGAACGGCCACACCAACGGCCACGGTCATGGGCCCGGCGGCTCCGGCGGCAAGGAGCAGCCCCCCGGGCTCTGGCTGGAGGCCTTCACCAACGCGGTCAACGGCGTGCCGCAGGAGCCGAAGACCGACGAAGACTCTGACGATGCGTGGGACAAGGGAGACCTGAAGTGATCCAGCAGCGGGGAAACATGGACTGGATGCTCAAGGAACTGGCCGACGACGTACCGGACATCCACCAGATCGTGGTGCTCTCCGCCGACGGTCTGCGCATCGCCCGGCACGGCGGCGACCCCGACGTCGCCGACCGCCTCGCGGCGGCCTGTGCCGGACTGCAGAGCCTGGCCGCCGCCGTCGCCTCCGAAATCCCGTACAGCGACGGTCTCATGCGACTGGTCGTCATCGAAGTGACCGGTGGCTTCTTCTACCTGATGGCCGCCGGAACGGGCGCGTACCTCGCCGTCCTCGCCGGTGAGACGGTCGATGCGGGACTCGTCGGATCGCGGATGCGCGACATGGTCGTCAGGATCGGTGCCCACCTGACGAGTCCGCCGCGCCACGACGGGCAGGCCGGATGAATTCTCCCCGAAGAGAACGCCGAAAAGCCGATCCGGCACTGAGCGACCCGGAACGGCTGTACGTGATCACCGGCGATCCCGACGGCAGCGAGCGGGCACAGCTAGATCTGGTCACGATGATCGTCGCGCAGGCACAGCCGACGCCGACGGTCCAGCCCGAGCAGGCCGTGATCCTGCGGCTCTGCCAGGCACCGTTATCCGTCGCCGAGATCTCGGCATACCTCGGTCTGCCCTTCAGCGTGGTGACATCGCTCCTCACCGAACTCCTCGCTGCCGGATTCATCGAATCGCGCGCACCCATCGTCCGCGCCACCCTCCCGGACAGGTCCCTTCTCGAAGCGGTGATGCATGGACTTCAGAAGCTCTGACACGATCACCGGCCCCCGGCACGAGGACGTCCTTCCCACCACGGCGACAGCCGCGGTGAAGGTCGTGATCGTCGGCGGGTTCGGGGTCGGCAAGACGACCATGGTCGGTTCCGTCAGCGAGATCCGGCCGCTGACCACCGAGGAGACCATGACCCAGGCCGGTGTCGGCGTGGACGACAACTTCGGGGTGGAGAGCAAGACCGCCACCACCGTCGCCATGGACTTCGGCCGGATCTCCATCAGTGAGGAGCTGATCCTCTATCTGTTCGGCACCCCGGGCCAGGAACGATTCTGGTTCCTGTGGAACGGCCTGTTCGAAGGTGCCCTCGGCGCGGTGGTCCTCATCGACACCCGACGGCTCGAAGTCAGCTTCGACGTCATCGGGAGACTGGAGGAGCGCGGCGTGCCGTTCGTCGTCGCCATCAACACCTTCCCCGACGCCCCGAAACACCCCGTAGAGGCGCTGCGGAGCGCCCTGGACCTCTCCGAAGAGGTCCCGATGATCGACTGCGACGCCCGACTGCGCGGTTCCAGCCGCGACGTGCTGATGACCCTGATGCGTTATCTGCACAGCCTGGCCCTCCCGCTCGCCTGACCGCAGTACCAACCCCCGCGCGCATCCCCCATCGTCCGGTACTTGGAAGCCTGATCCCTGGAGCGATCGTGACAACCCCATTCCACTACGAGCCCGGAGCGGCCCAGGGGCCGGTTCCGCCCCCCGAGTGCCCGGCCCACGGCCTCGGCGTCGGTCCCGGCGGACTGCGCCGGTTCTACGGCCCGGAGGCCGAGCGGGACCCCCACGGGCTCTACGACAAACTGCGCGCCGAACACGGCACCGTGGCCCCCGTGCTGCTGCACGGAGACGTACCCGCCTGGCTGGTCCTCGGGCACAGCGAGAACCTGCATATGACCCGTACGCCCTCGCAGTTCTCCCGCGACTCCCGGCGGTGGCGGGCCCTGCAGGACGGCAGCGTCGCCCCGGACCACCCGCTGGCCCCGATCTTCACCTGGCAGCCGATGTGCGTGTTCGCCGACGGTGCCACCCATGAACGCCTGCGCGGCGCGGTCACCGACAGCATGGGCCGGATCGACACCCGCGGCGTCCGCCGCCACGTCAACCGCTACAGCAACCGGCTCGTCAACGACTTCTGCCAGCAGGGCCGTGTCGACCTGGTCAGCCAGTTCGCCGAGCGGCTGCCGATGATGGTGATGTGCGCGATCATCGGCATGCCCGAGGAGTACAACGACCGGATGGTCCAGGCCGCCCGCGACATGACCCGGGGCACGGCGACCGCCGTCGCGAGCAACGCCTATGTTCTCGACGCGCTGACCCGGCTCGTCCAGCGTCGCCGGCGCGAGCCCGCGGACGACTTCGCCACCTGGCTCGTCGAGCACCCCGCAGGGCTGAACGACCAGGAGGTCAGCGAGCATCTCCGGCTTGTCCTCATCGCCTCCTACGAGGCGACCGCCAACCTGATCGCCAACGTCCTGCGCATGGTGCTCACCGACCCGCGATTCCGGGCCAGGCTCAGCGGTGGTCACATGACGGTGCCCGAGGCGGTCGAGCAGACGCTGTGGGACGAGCCGCCGTTCACCGCGGTCTTCGGCCGCTGGGCGGTCGGTGACACCGAGCTCGGCGGCAAGCAGATCAAGGCGGGCGACGCATTGATCGTCGGCATCGCACCGGCCAACACCGACCCCGTGGTCCGGCCCGATCCGGGCGCCGACATGGCGGGCAACCGCGCCCATCTCGCGTTCAGCGGCGGCCCGCATGAATGCCCCGGGCAGGACATCGGACGAGCCGTCGCGGATGTCGGTGTCGACGCCCTGCTGATGCGGCTGCCCGACCTCGAACTCGCCGTCGAGGAGAGCGAGCTGAGCTGGATCGGGAACATCATGGGCCGGCACCTGGTGGAGCTTCCGGCGGACTTCGCCGCGCGCCCGCCGCAGGACGACAAGGAACCGCCGTCCATGGGGAGGCCCAACCCGCAGAGCCAGGACTGGGAGGTGCAGTCGACGGTCCGGCACACCGCCCCCACACCCGGTCGCGCCCCGGCCGTCGCGCCCACGGGTACGACGGTCACGGCCACTGTCACGGCCGCGGTCAGGGCCGCCGGCGAATCGGGGAACACGGCCTCCGGACCGTCCGCCGTCGGCCGGATCCCGCAGCAGCGCGGCGAATCCGCACCGGTGAGGCTGTGGCGGGTCGTTTCGCGCTGGTGGAGCGGCAGCTGACCCGACACGCCCCTCGGGGCGAAGGCATGACCGGCATCCGGCCCGGCGGCCGCGGCCCCTCGGCCGCCGGGCCGGGCGCCGTCCTCGGGCCCCCGTTCTCGGGTGACGGGCCCGGTGGCGTCCTCGACCGTCAGGTGAGAACTGCCGTACGGAGTCGCTCGACCCCGGTCCGGTCCGGCCCCCGTACCATGCGGAAGCGTGAAGCTGACAATTCTGGGCGGCGGCGGATTCCGGGTTCCTCTCGTGTACGGGGCGCTGCTCGCCGACCACGCCGAAGGCCGCGTATCGGCGGTCACCCTCCACGACACCGACGCGGACCGGCTCACCGCCGTGGCCCGGGTGCTCGGCGAACAGGCCGCCGGCATCCCGGACGCGCCCACCGTCACCGCCACCACCGAACTCGACGAAGCACTGCGCGGCGCCGACTTCGTCTTCTCGGCGATCCGTGTCGGCGGCCTCGAAGGCCGGGCGGCCGACGAACGGGTGGCCCTCGACGAAGGCGTACTCGGCCAGGAGACGGTCGGCGCGGGCGGCATCGCGTACGGCCTGCGCACCGTGCCGGTAGCCGTGGACCTCGCACGGCGCATCGCGCGGCTCGCCCCCGAGGCCTGGGTCATCAACTTCACCAACCCGGCTGGCCTGGTCACCGAGGCCATGTCCCGGCCTCTGGGCGACCGGGTCATCGGCATCTGCGACTCCCCGGTGGGCCTCGGCCGCCGCATCGCCCGGGTACTCGGCGCCGACCCCGACCGGGCCCGGATCGACTACATCGGGCTCAACCATCTTGGCTGGGTCCGCGGACTGCACGTCGACGGCCGGGACGAACTCCCGAGGCTGTTCGCGGACCCGGAGCTCCTCGGCTCCTTCGAGGAGGGCCGGCTCTTCGGCACCGACTGGCTGCGTTCGCTGGGCGCCGTCCCCAACGAATACCTGCACTACTACTACTTCAACCGGGAAGCGGTACGCGCCTACCAGGACGCCGAGCAGACCCGCGGCGCCTTCCTCCGCGAGCAGCAGGAAGGCTTCTACGCCCGGATGAAGGACCCCGCCACCCCCGCCCTGTCCGCCTGGGACCGCACTCGCGCCGAGCGCGAAGCCACCTACATGTCGGAGAACAGAGAGGTCGCCGGGGTCGGCGAGCGGGACGAGAGCGATCTGGAGTCCGGCGGCTACGAGAAGGTGGCGCTCGCCCTCATGCGGGCCGTCGCCCGCAACGAACGGACCTCGCTCATCCTCAACGTCCGCAACCGCACCACGCTTTCGGTGCTCGACGCGGACGCCGTCATCGAGGCGCCGTGCCTGGTCGACGCCAACGGCGCGCATCCCGTCGCCGCCGACCCGCTTCCGTACCACGCCGTAGGGCTGGTCACCGCGGTCAAGGCCGTCGAGCGCGCGGTACTGGACGCTGCGGAGAGCGGCTCCCGCACCGCCGCCGTGAAGGCCTTCGCGCTGCACCCGCTGGTCGACTCGGTGACCGTGGCCCGACGCCTCGTCGACGGGTACACCAAGGTCCATCCCGGCCTCGCCTACCTGAACCGGCCGTAGCGGGACTGGGGTCTTCAGCCTGTTCCGGAAGCTGTTCCGGAAGCCGTCCCGGAAGAGCGGAGTTCGCTGCTGACCAGGAGGTGGAGCTGAGCGTCCAGCCACGCTCCGGAACGGGTGGCGAGGGCCCCCTCGTTCGGCCCGGCCCCGTCGTCCAGTGTCGCGACGAAGGCGCGCAGCAGCGCCGCGGCACGGGTCAGGCCGGTGCGGGACAGCGCGGTCGCCGCTTCGTCGATCCGGGCGCGGGCGGGGACGTTCAGATGACGCAGCCCGCTGTGCGGCACCGCCGACATGGCGGATATCGCCTCGTCCAGCGCCGCCGTCAGCGGATCGGACGGCCGTCGCCCCACCGCTGCCAGCGCCGTGGAGCCGTCACCGGAGGCGAGATCGGGCACGACCGTCCCCGCCGGGGTGAGCACCCCGAGCGGATCGATCCGGACTCCGCCGCCGGACCGGTGCAGCGAACCGCTGATGTGCGTGGCGCCGCTCCCCAGCGCGTCGGCCAGGGCGTCCAGCGCACCCGGGCACTCCGGCCGGTACTCCGACGCCACCAGCGCCCGGGTCCCCGCGGCATCGCGCACAACGGCTTCCAGGCGCTGCTCGGCGGGGTCGTAACCGACGCTCTCCACCTCCGACAGCGCGACGACATGGACCGCCTCCGCCTCGACCCGCGGCCGGATCAGCCGGGGCGGCCTGCCGTCCCAGCCTGCCGTCAGGGCGGCCAGGTCCCGTACGAGCAGCGGTTCGGGAAGCTCCGTCCAGGCGCCGCCGACCGGGGTGATGGTCGTCGTGCCGAGCCGGCCCCGGGCGATCGTCAGCGCGCGGCTCGGAGTGCGCCGGACGCTCTCGCTGACCAGGCTTCCGCCGGCCAGCGAGCCCAGCGGGGTGGCGAGGACACGACGGGTGGCCAGCTGGTGGGCGGAGAGCTCCTTGCCCTCGGGGGCCGTCCAGGTCTTGCGCAGTACGAGGACGGTGCCCGCGCCGGGGTGGGCGAAGTACACCTCGGAGACCAGGGACTGCGCGCTGCCGTGCACCCGGCAGCCGAGCGAGACGAGCCGGACCCGGCGCAGCGGGGTGTCCCCGGCCTCGCGGGTGCCGAGCACGCCGGGGTGTGCGGCGGCCCGCCGCCGGGCGTGCAACTCGGTGAGCAGGGCGGCGACCGACTCCGGGCGGTACTGGGCGTTGCGGTCGGCGTACGCCGTGAGCTGGTCCGTCAACTCGGCGAGCGCGCCCGCGGGCCAGTGCATCGATGCGGCGGTCAGCGCGGCACCGGCACGCGCCAGGGCTCCGCCGTGCACGGGGCCGACATGGGCCACGCCCTCCGCCAGCAGCTCGTCCGCCAGTCCGACGGCCGCGTCCAGCACGGACAGGGCCGTGGCCGGTGCGGTGGCGCGGCCACCGACCTGCACAGGCACGGAACGCTCGTCGGTGCCCGCGGTGTCGGCGGTCCGGAACGCCCACACCGCGAGCGCCACCATCTCGCCGCGCAGTGCGGCGGTCGCGTCCGTCAACGCGTACGCGATCTCGTCGGGTACCGGGAAACGCACCGTGCAGGTGGGGAGCTCGACCCGGGGCTCGGGGTGATCGGGGGACGGGCGGTGGACGACGGCGGCATAGCCCCGCTCGAAAATGCGTCGGGCCGCGGTGACCGGGCGGGTGCCGACGGCCTCGGTGAGAGCCGCGTCGTCGGCGCTGCCGGGGGACCAGGCGGCGAACGTGGCGGGGGCGCTGTCCGGATCGGCCTCGGCGCTGCGCCGATGGGCCAGCACCAGGGCGATGAGATGGCGGCACACGCCCGGTGCGGCGCAGCTGCAGCTGCCCTCGTCCAGACCGGTGCCGGGCGGCAGCGCCGTGGTGGTGCCGTCGTCGAACCGGGCGCGCACCGTGGTGTCCGGATCGGTCGTGAGAGCGGGCACCGTTCCCGCGTCCAGCTCCTTCGTGGCGCGTTTGACCAGGCCGCGGTTGGCCAGTGCCGCGAGTGTCTCCGGAGTGAGGGCGAGCAGATCGGGGCGCACGGCGGCGCCGGTACCCGGTTCGGTCATCGGCCCAGCCTCTCGGCGACGAACTCGGCGAGACGGCCCGGTGTCATCGCCCCGACGTGCGCCCCGGCCGCGGCGAGTTTTCCGGCCGTCAGGCGGTCGTAATCCGGATCGGCGTTCTCGTCGAGCGCGGCCAGCCCCAGCACGGTCGAGCCCTGCTCCGCCAGCCTCCGCACCGCCCGCACCAGCCGGTAGGGGTCGCCGCCCTCGTAGAAGTCGGTGACCAGCGCGACGATCGCGCGCCGCGGGTTCTCCACGAGACCCGCGCCGTACTCCACGGCCCGTGCGATGTCGGTGCCGCCACCCAGCTGGACCCGCATCAGCAGCTCCACCGGATCGGTCACGTCGGAGGTCAGGTCCACCACCTGGGTGTCGAAGGCGACCAGGTGCGTCTTGAGGCCGGGCAGACCCCACAGACACGCGGCGGTCACCGCGGAGTGGATGACCGATCCGGCCATCGAGCCCGACTGGTCGACCAGCAGGATCAGCTGCCACTGCGTCACATGGCGCCGGGTACGGGAGTGGAAGTGGGCGCGCTCGATGAGAAGGCGCCGCTCGGCCGGCTGGTAGTGGGCGAGATTGGCCTTCACCGTCTGCCGGAAGTCGAAGTCCCTCGCCAGAGCGACCCGGCTCGGCCTGCGGGAGCGGGTGCCGTGGAACGCCCGGCGGATCTCCAGCTGGAGCCTGGCCAGGAGCTGCTTCACCACCGACTCGACGATGCGCCGGGCCAGCCGCAGCACCTGCGGGTTCATCAGATGCTTGGTGCGCAGCACGGCACGCAGCAGGGTCTGGCTCGGCTCGACCCGCTCCAGCACCGCGGGGTCGGTGACGATCTCCTGGATCCCGTACTTCTCGACGGCGTCCCGCTCCAGGCGCTCGATGGTCTCCTTCGGGAAGAGCCGGTGGATGTCGTCGAGCCAGTCGATCGCGGTCACCGCGGACGGGCCGTCGCCGCCCTCCCGAGGGGCGGCACCGGAACGGCGCACCCCCCGTCGGGCGAGGTCGGGGTCGCGGCCGTAGAGCCAGTCGAGGGCGGCGTCCCGGCCGGCGTTGCCCGGCCCCAGCGGTCCGGTGTGCCGTTCGGCGGCGGAGCCGAGGATCAGCCGCCAGCGCTCCAGCCCCGCGTCGGGAGACGTACCGGGACCTTCCTCGGGCACGGGTGCCCGGCCCGGTGCTTGTTCGGGCGTGGTCATGGGGTGGCTTCCAGTTCGTAGCGGGCCAGCAGTCGGGACACGGACTCCTCCAGAGCGCGGGCTCGGGCGATCAGCAGGGGGTCCGCGGTGGTCCGCAGCAGGGAACGCGACGAGCCGCGTACCCCGCGCCGCTCCAGCAGACGGCCGGCGATCCGGTCCCGTTCCCGCGGCGGGAAGAACGCGAAGGCCTGACGCAGCGCGGGCAGCCCGGACAGGAACTCGTCGTCGGGCAGCGCACGGACCAGTCCGTCCAGCACATCGATCAGCGACTCGGCCCCGCCGCCGGTCCCGTTGCCGTCGTCATTCCCCACCGCGCCCGTCACCTCGTCGCGGGCGAGCGCGAACAGCCCGGCCAGCCAGTCGCCGAGCACATCCGTGCCGGCCCTCGCCACCGTACGCACCGCCTCGGCCGGATCCCCGGCCGTGCCCGGGACCTGCCCGAGGGAGCTGTGCAGCCCGAACGCGGCCCCGCGCAGATCGATCGGCGCCTCGGGATCGCCGGCGATCCGCCAGGCGATGGCGGCCGCGGTCTCCCGGGTGACGGAGAGCAACTCCGGTGCGTGCAGCACCGTGTCGCGCACCGCGACCACGGCCCGAAGCCGGGAGAAGTCCACGCCCGACGAGCCACGCGCACCCTCCAGGAGCCACAGCAGCCGCTCCGTCGCCCCGTCGATCACGGTGCCGAGCAGCGGACCGCGCGCCATGCCGAACACCCGGTCGTGCCGCCACAGCCCAAGAGCCGTGGCAAGTACGTCACCGAGCGGGCCGACCATGCTCAACTCACCTACGCAGGAGGAGAGTTCGCCGAGCAACTGGTCCGAGAACCCGTCCATCCCGCAGAGCACGGCGTCGAACAGTGCCCCCGCCAGACGATCGGCCTCCGCCGCGGCAGCCCGCGTCCGTTCGGTGAGCGCGACGGCCGCCGCCTCGGCCAGAGTCGCTCCGTACGCCCCCGCCTCCACCAGCGCGGCCTCGCGCCCCACGGCGGGCTGCGCCTCCCAGCGTTCGGTGAACACCGGGTCCACGCCGTGCGCGGGACCGGCGGTCCGTGCCCGGCCGGGAATCCCCAGCACCCGCAGCCGGTGGAGCACCCGGCTGCGTTCCAGGTCTGCGGCGTCCGTGAGATCGAGGCGGTACGTGGCCTCCGGGCCGCCGTCCAGCGCCAGCCCGGCCAACTGCGCCGCGACGTCGTGCACCAGGGGCGGCGCCGGAGTGCCGGGATGGAGCCGCCCGGTGCGGTCGCCACCACAGGCCGCGACCATCTCGACGACCGCGGGGTGGGCCCCCGCCGTCAGCGTGCCGCGGCCCGTCCACGGCAGCGGGCGATCAAGGTCGTCCGTGATCAGGGCGCCCGCCAGGCCGTCCAGCACATCGATCCTGGCGGGGCGCGGATGGCCGCGCAGCGCCGTGAGCCCCTGGGCCAGACTCCGGGCGGCGATCAGATCGGCGGTGGACACCGGGAACTTCCGCGCCCGCAGCCGCTCGACGACCATCCGCAGCAAGCCGTCCGCCGCGGCCTCGGGGCCCGTCTCCCACACCTGCTGGTAGTAGCCGGGCGACGGCATCCCCGACTGGTACCCGGCGAACGCGTCCAACTGACGGAAGGAGTACGGCACGAGGAAACTCCCGGCCATGGCGCCGTCCGGCGGGGCGGGCACCAGAGGCCACCCGTCCGCGCCCCGCTCCCAGCCGTCGCCCGCGCCGCCCCGTTCGCCGGATCCGGTGAGCGCACGGAGCGCGGGCTGGTGGAAGCCACCGGTCACCACCAGAACCGGCCGGTCTCCGGCGGCGTCCACCGCCGCGTGTACCCACGCGGCCATGTACGACTCGCGCGCCCGGTCGCCCGCGTCGGCCTCCGCGTCACCGCGGACCAGCTCGAAGTAGGCATCGAGCCGCTCGGCGAGACCGTTGTCCGGCTCGACCTCGAACAGGCGGTCCCACAGGGCGTCGGAGGAGTCGACCGCGAAATGCCGGCACAGCCGCTCCGTCGCCTCCTCGTAGCGGGCCTCCGCGTCGGCATAGCGGTTGGCGCGCTCGGCGAACGCCGGATGCCAGGCCGGCAGATCGATGAAGCGGACCTCCGCCCCGGCCGCCCGCCCCGCCCGCAGCGCGACCCACTCCGGTGAGTAGTCGCACAGGGGGGCCCAGGAGGTCGCCGCCCGCTGCCCGTCGCGGTAGTGGCTGAACACCGCGACCGGCAGCTCGTGCCCGAGCAGCAGCTCGTCCAGCCGTTCGTTCATCTCGGCAGGACCCTCGACCAGCACCTGGGCGGGCCGCAGCTCCTCGATGGTCCGCTCGACCAGTCGTGCGCAGGCAGGGGAGTGGTGACGCACCCCCAGGAACACCGCGGACATCAGTCGGCCAGCAGATGGCGTGCGTCGTGCAGGGCCTTCCAGTGCGGGCCGCGACGGCGCGGCACCTGCTGCTCCAGATAACGTCGCAACCGGGCCAGGTCCTCCGGGCTGTCCTTCGCCGCCGTACCCGCCAGACACGCCACCACATCGGCGGCACTGCCCGGCTCGCCGCGCAGGAACCAGCCGCGCACCCCCACCGCATGGGCGACGGACACGGCCTCCGCCGTACTCATCACCGCCGAGGGGCGGTCCGCTCCGGCGCCGGAACCGCCCTTCTCACCGGCCCCCGCGCGCAGCTCCCGGAACGTACCGACCAGGACCTCCAGCACATCCCGGTCCGGCGGCGGCTCCACCCCGGAACGCCGCAGCAGCGTCGTCACCTCGGCCTCCACCAGGGCCAGTTCGGTGTCCAGGTCGGGGATCGGGAAGACCGTCTCGAAGTTGAACCGACGCTTGAGCGCCGCGCTCATTTCGTTGACGCCCCGGTCCCGGGTGTTGGCCGTGGCGATGACATTGAAGCCCTGCCGGGCGAAGACCATGCCGTCGGGCCCGGTCAGCTCGGGGATGGCCACCACCCGCTCGGAGAGCAGCGACAGCAGCGAGTCCTGCACCTCCAGCGGACAGCGGGTGATCTCCTCGAACCGGACGAGCCTGCCCTCCGCCATGCCGCGCAGCATCGGGGCCGGGACGAGCGACCGGGTGGAGGGCCCCTCGGCGACCAGCAGCGCGTAGTTCCAGCCGTACTTGATCTGGTCCTCGGTGGTGGCCGCACCGCCCTGCACCGTGAGCGTCGAGTCCCCGCTGACCGCGGCCGCGATCAGTTCGGAGAGCAGCGACTTGGCGGTGCCCGGCTCTCCGACCAGCATCAGCCCACGGCTCGTCGCCAGCGTCACCAGAGCCCGGTCCACCAGCGAAGGGTTGCCGACGAACTTCCGGCTGATGCCCGTCTCCGCGTCACCGATGACGAACCGGCGCGCCGCACGCAGGCTCAGCTCCCAACCGGGCGGGCGCGGATCACGGTCCTCAGCCCGCAGTGCCGCCAGCTCCTCGGCGTACCGCACTTCGGCAGGGGGCCGCTGCACCGGTGCCGCACCGCCGTCCGATGCCTCGGTACGGGTCTCGTCCCTCTTGGTCACGGTGCCACGCCCTCGGTGAGTTCGGCCAGGTCGACGAGCAGCTCGGACACGGTCACCGCGTCCATCCCGGTGAAGCGGAGCGAGTGGCTGCGACGCGTCCAGTGATCATCGGGCCGGTCATCGAGCCAGACCGTTTCCAGGGTCTGCTCGGGGAACATGTCGACCACACCGACCGCGATGCCGGGGTCCAGTGCGATCACGAGACAGCAGTCGTCGCTCAGCCGCTTGGAGATCCAGCGCTCCACCCCGGCATCCTGCGGCGCCCCGCGCCGCCAGCCGCGCCGTTCCAGACCGAGCACCTTCCCGATCGGCACCTTGAGGCCCTCGAACCGGGCCAGCCGGTATCCGGCGGCCTCCTCCTCGGGCAGCGTGAGCACGGTGCGCCCGAGCTGCGGGAACGGCTGCAGGATCTCGTAGTCGGCGAACACCTCGGACCAGTCGGTCAGTTCGTCGCCGAGGTGCAGCGGGTGCGCGAGCCGCACGGTCGTGTCGTCCGGCAGGGCGAAGACATCGTCCTCGGCGTCGGCGAACGTACGGTCCTCCGCGACCCGGAACGCGGTGCGCGCCGCACCGTCCGTCTCGCTCAGCCAGACCAGCCGGCGAACCAGGTGCCGGAGCAGCGGATGACCGACGAACAGCTCCGCGAACTCCTGGGCGGTCCAGGACCGTCCGGTCACCATCGCGGCCTCCAGACGCCTCACCTGGTCCGAGGAGATCGTCCGGACGTCCTTCTTGAGCGCCATGAACCGCTTGCGTTCCGAGGGGGCGAGCTCCGCGTCGTCCCGGGCGCCCGGCTTCGGGAGGTCCTTGAGGCGCTTGCCGTCACCGTCCAGCACGTACGGCCGCAGCTGCTCGTCGAAGCCGACCGTGAACGAACGGGTGCCGTAGTCGACGACGGTCGAGCCGTCCGCGTCCAGGCCGAAGTCCGGAACCAGACGGTCGGAGAGCTGCTCCCCGGTCAGCCCCAGCCCTGCGGCGACCTCGGAGATCTTCTCCTGGGCCCGCACCTTGAGCGCCTTGAACTTCACCCGCTGCGAGATGCCGTGCAGATGCAGGAGCGCCACATCGCTGCCGATGGACGCCAGCACATCGAGTCCTTCCACGGCCCGGTGGTGTGCCCCCTCACCGGGCCAGGAACGGAGGATCGGCGTGAGCCGGCGGACCGTCTCGTCGTCACCCAGCAGCGCCAGCGCGTGCAGGGCCCACGACTCCTTCGCGGGCATGTTCGCCAGCCGCCACTGCTCGAACAGGGTCCAGGCGAACTCGGCCAGCGAATCGGCAGTGGCCGTTTCGGTCAGCGAGGCGATTCCCGGATACACCTCACCGGGCTTCGACAGCGCCAGCATCATCAGGGCGTGGCGCGTCGCCGCCACCGGCAGCGCGCCGCCGGACCGGACCACGATCTGCGGCAGCACCGAGGGCTCCGCCCACCCCGGTAGTACCGGCATCTTGGCGGGCAGCGCCCGCTCCAGCGGGTCCGCGGCCAGCAACCCGTCCACCGAGGCCGCCGCCTCCGCGCCGTACGTCCGGGCGGCCTCGCGCACCACGTCGTCGCCGTGCACCGTGGCGATCAGCGTCAGCGCCTGCTCGGCGGAGCGCCGCGCGGCGCCCGCCTTGCCCACGGCGTCCGGCACCAGGAGCGGCGCGGCCGCGACGCCGTGCCGGGCGAACCAGGAACGGGCGGTCGTCGCAGTGGACTTGAGCCGGACCGCCCAGTTCGCCATGGACCGGGCGACGTCCACATCGACGTACGGGAGCAGCAGCGGGGCGAGCGAACCCGGCTGCCGGGGCACGACGCGCAACAGCAACGGCAGCGCGGCCAGGCCGAAGCGTGCGGCGATCGGCTTGAGCGTGTCCTCGCCGTCCCACAGATCGGTCGGATCCCAGGAGGCGAGCAGCGGGGCGACCACTTCCTCGTCGCCGTGGACGAACACCCACGCCGGACGCAGCCCTTCCGAGGCCGCGCCGTGGCGCAGGACGTCGATGTGCTCGTTCAAGTCGCCGTTGTTCCGCTTGGTGGTGTACCAGGAGGAGGTGGCCGCCCAGGCGGCCTGTTCCTCGGGCAGCCACTCCAGGGAGGGCTCGGACACCGCGGTCAGCCCCATCACGGCCTTGGCCTTGACGGTGGTGCGGGGCCCGGACCACGGCGGAGCCGTCAGCACGGCCGGCAAGGCGTCCGCCGGCGCGTCGGCGATCAGGTCCGCCGGATTGAGCAGCGGGTCGACGATCTCCACGACCTCGGGGCCGAGACCGTCGAGCACCGGCGTCAGCAGCTCACGATGGGCGCCGACATGACTCCGGAGCAGCTGCAACGACCGGGACGCCGCAGCCGAACGACCGCCCGCCTCGGCGGCCAGCAGGCGCACCGCACGCACCGGATAGCGGCGCATCGCTTCCAGGAGCGAGGGGCGGACATGCTTGGAGTCCGCATGCGCCAGCAGGCCGAGAAAGGCCTCGTCGGTGGGCAGCTCGGCCAGGGCGTCGGCGGCGAGCTTCACGCTGTCCGAGTAGTAGTGGTTGCCGTCGAGCGTGTCGGCCAGCGACTGGGAGACGGCCGGCCCGATGCCCTCCGCCACCGTGGCGATGACCGCGACACCGAGAGTGAAATCAGGGCGGTAGGGGAGCAGCGCCAGCTGGTCGGCCGAGTACAGCGAGCTGAACACCATGGCACGCAGGGTGCGGTCCTGCTCCGCGCTCACCGCGGGATCCGCGCAGAGCTCGTCCACCCAACCGGTCTCGCTCGGCACCAGGTAGGAGACGATGATCTTGCGCAAGGTGTCGGTGCGGCACTCGGCCAGTGCCTCGACCGCGGCCCGGTAGGTCTCTTCGTCGGCCGCGGCGAGCAGCGCGCGGACCCGGTCGATCGGCGCCCGGTGATGCCAGGACCAGTACGCGTGGCGGGGGGCCGGGAGCGCCATCAGCCGGGGCGCGCCCCGCTTGAGGCCGCTCTGCTGCCAGTCGGCGTCGACCGAGAACACCTCGGTCGCGGTCCGTGCGGCGAACGGCAGGCCGTAGCGCTCGGACCAGAAGTCCGCCCACCCCGGAGCATCGACGATCGCGGTCAGCGCGGCCGCACCGACCGGTGAGGGGTCTGTGCCGAGGTGTGCGCGCAGCGACTCGGCCAACGCGGCGTCCGAACGCGGCGAGTCCGCGAACTCCTGGATCCAGGCGGCATTCTCCGCGAGCCTGGCCTCGATCGTGTCGAACGCCTCCCGCCGCACCTTGACCGGCCCGCGGCGCACTCCGCCGCGCCGAGGGTGGAGCACCCGCTTCCAGCCGGCGGGCAGGGTGAAGGTGTCCTCGTCGGGGAGAGCGGGCGCGCCTTCGTCCGGAACCTCACCGGGGGCGGTCGCGGGCGCCGGGGCACCGGGGGCCGAAGCCGACGCCCCGACCTCTCGGTACCCCTTCTTCTCCTTCTCCGCGATCGTTCTGACGACCTGTGCCGCCGCGGCCTCGGCCGACGTGTACTCCTTGGTCTGCGTACGTCCGTCGCTTCCGCACCGCCCATAGCGCACCGTCACCACGGCGCCCTCGGCCTCGGTCTCCCAGAACTTCGACGCAGTGCCCTCGACATATTCCCAGCGGCGCACAGCTCCGCCCCCTTCCCGCCCGCAGCCCGCTCCGCCGCGGGCTTTTCGATCAGTGGTGCCACAGTAGAACGGGCCACTGACAACGCAGCGTGACCGGGGTGTCCGGCGGGTGGATCAGCAGGTCAGGGGGCGGATACGGCCCGCGCGCCGCCGGACGGCGCCCACGACGGCGTCACACCGGTGACCTGGCACACCATCAGGAAGAGCGGGATCGGCGGGGTGTACGGCGTGCGGTTGTCCGGCTGGTGGATGAGCCGGGGCCGGACCGCGGGGACGAACGCCCCCTTCGCGTACGCTGCCTGCGCGGGCCAGTCCAGATCGAGGTCGGAGCCCGAGGGCACGATCCACCACCAGCGGTCGGCGTCGGCGAAGACGCAGCCGGTGCGCGGCAGATGGGACATCAGCCGGAAGCCGTACCGGGCCGGTACCCCCACCGCGTCGCAGCCCAGGCTCGCCGACAGCGCCGGCGGCAGCGGCAACCGCACCGTGCCCGCCGTGCCGGCGGGCGGCCGGGGCTCACGGGTGCGTCGCGTGCCGAGCAGATGGGACATGGCGTTCTTCAGCATGGGTGCTCCGAGCCGTGCGGCAGTTCCGCCCAGACGATGCGCCCCGAGCCGTTGCCCGCGTCGCGGGAGCCCCAGGAACTGCACATCGCGTCGACGAGCAGCAGGCCGCGTCCGTGCTCGTCGTCGGTGGTCCGCCGCAGCTGCGGCCCGCCGGGCTGGTGTCCTTGGTCCTGCACGGCTATGCGCAGCCGACTGTCGAGGCGGCGCAGCTCGCACACGACGCGAGAGCTCATGGTGTGCACCACCGCGTTGGTGACCAGTTCCGAAACGATCAGGAGCGCCGAGTCATGGGCGTCCGCGTCGAGCTGCCACTTGTCGAGCCGGGCCCGGGTCAGTCTCCGCGCACCGGCCACGGACTCGGGGTGCGCGGGCAGGGCGAAGCAGTACCGGAGCGCCTCCGTCCCGGGACTGAGATCCATGAGCCGGGGGATGAGCGCACTGCCAGGTGCCACAACCGATTCCTCACAGTGGGGGCTGCGTCACGCTCCGCATTCCCACGTGAATGAGGGCGGGCGAGACTTCGTGAACTGGTTCACTCACCAACTCTCCCCCTGTCGTGAACACTTGGCAAGGGGCACTCTGAAATTTTCAGAGTGGCTGTGTTCTGGTCGGCCCGCGCATGGCACACTGCTCGCAAACAGCGCATGGGGAGGTCTGAAGTGAGCGAACCGCGGTCCGCCCCGACCGTGGGTCAGGTCGTTCTCGGCAAGCGCCTGCAGGATCTGCGGGAGCGCGTCGGCCTGAGCCGTGACCAGGCTGCCAAGGTGCTGCGGGTCGCACCTGCGACGATACGCAGGATGGAGACCGCCGAGGTCGCTCTCAAGATCCCCTATGTACAGATGCTGCTGAAGGCGTACGGGGTCGCCGACGACGAGACCGAAGCCTTCGTGGAGCTCGCCGAGGAGGCCAATAAACCCGGCTGGTGGCAGCGGTTCCACGACGTGCTGCCCGACTGGTTCAGCATGTACGTCAGCCTGGAGGGCGCCGCGAGCCTCCTGCGCATGTACGAGCCGCACTTCGTTCCCGGACTGCTGCAGACCGAGGACTACGCGCGCTCGGTGATGCGCACCGGAGCCGTCGGCCAGACCAGACCCGAGGACATCGAGCGCCATGTGGCGCTGCGGATGCAGCGCCAGTCCCTGCTCACCCGGCCGGACGCCCCGAAGCTGTGGGTGGTGATGGACGAGACGGTCCTGCGCCGCCCCGTCGGCAGCGTCGAAGCGATGCGGGAGCAGATCGACCAGCTGCTCGAAGCGACCGAGATGCCGCATGTGACGCTGCAGATCGCGGAATTCTCGACAGGACACCATCCGGGCACCTACGGCCCGTTCGTCCTCTTCCGTTTCGGTGTCCCCGAACTCCCCGACATGGTCTACAGCGAGTACCTGACCGGAGCCGTCTACTTCGACGCGCGCCCCGAGGTGGCCTCCTACCTCGAAGTCATGGACCGCATGGCGGCTCAGGCCGCAACTGCACAACGCACGAAGGAAATCCTCCGGGACTTCCGCAAGGAGCTGTGATGGATCCCATATACAACGGCATGCCGGCCGCCGAACTCGGCTCCGAGGGCTGGCACAAGCCGTGGAGCGGTGGGAACGGAGGCAATTGTGTCGAGGCGATGAAGCTGTCCGACGGCAGAATCGCCGTACGTCAGTCCGCCGATCCCGACGGTCCGGCTCTGATCTACACCCCCCGTGAGATCGCGGCATTCATCCAGGGTGCCAAGTCCGGTCAGGCGGACTTCCTGCTCACCTGATGTCGAGGTCCTCCCGCCGGGAGCGGCCTTCTTGCCCGAATCCGCAGCGCCGGAGCGGCCCCGGCCCCACACTCTTGTTGTTCGCCGACCTATGGACCCATGGAGCGCGCTATGACCGGGCACGACCCCCAAGGCATCGAGATCGACACCACCAAGCCCCATCCTGCCCGGATGTACGACTGGTTCCTCGGTGGCAAGGACAACTACCCGGTCGACGAAGAGATGGCCCGGCAGCTGCTCGCCCTCGACGCGCGGGGGCGGGACATGGCCCGGGTGAACCGTGCCTTCATGCACCGGGCCACCCGATGGCTGGCCGAGAACGGCATCCGTCAGTTCCTCGACATCGGCACCGGCATACCGACCGAGCCGAATCTCCACCAGATCGCCCAGCGGACCGCCCCGGACGCCCGCATCGTCTACTGCGACAACGACCCCATCGTCCTCGCACACGCCGCGGCCCTGCTGCGCTCCACTCCGCAGGGCGCCACCGAGTACATCCAGGCCGACGCTCGCAAGCCGGAAGCCATCCTCGAAGCGGCCGGCGAGATTCTCGACTTCGGCAAGCCGATCGCCCTGTCGCTGCTCGCCCTGCTGCACTTCCTGGACGACGAGGACGGCGCGGCCGAACTCGTCGACCGTCTCGTCGAGCGGCTCCCGTCCGGCAGCTACCTGGTGCTCTCGCACACCACCGGGGACTTCGACCCCGAGGGCGCGGCGCAGGCCTCCGCCATGTACCGGGCCCGGGGGATGACGCTGCGCCTGCGCTCCCACGCCGAGGTCACCACGTTCTTCGACGGGCTCGAACTCGTCGGGCCCGGGGTCTCGCTCTCCGCGGACTGGCACCCGGAGCTCGGCGAGGTCATCGAGGTCCCCGGCGACGAGCCGATCCCGGGCTACGCGGGCGTGGCCCGCAAGGTCTGACCGCGCCCCGCCGTCACCGGCCGGCCGGGTGATCGGCAGCAGCACCCCGGCGCCCCGGTCCGGCCGCACCGCGGGTCACAATGGACGCATGTCACGACGCACCACACGACCGGGGCGGCCCGCCGCCGCCGGAGCACGGACCCCCGCGGTCACCGCGGAATCGCCGTGCCCGTGCGGCCTGCCCGCCACCTACGCGCAGTGCTGCGGCCGCCTGCACGCCGGGACCGCCGCCGCGCCGACCTGCGAGTCGCTGATGCGCTCCCGGTACGCCGCCTTCGCCGTCCGGGACGAGGCGTACCTGCTGCGCAGCTGGCACCCCGACACCCGGCCGCCCGCCGTCGACTTCGACCCCGCGATGCGATGGCTGCGCCTGGAGGTGCTGGAGACGACGGACGGCAGCCCGTTCCACACCACGGGCACGGTCACCTTCCGTGCGCACTACAC
The DNA here is from genome assembly GCF_042882135.1 of Streptomyces sp. NPDC058240. Taxonomy (NCBI): domain Bacteria; kingdom Bacillati; phylum Actinomycetota; class Actinomycetes; order Kitasatosporales; family Streptomycetaceae; genus Streptomyces; species Streptomyces sp. NPDC058240. Next base: position 89,624 of record NZ_JBHVWT010000006.1, on the reverse strand, counting down.
GGACAGCGGGCGGCCGGGTTCGCTCCACGAGAAGAGCCGCTTCGTCCGTCATGAGGGCGCCTGGGTGTACTCGGCCGCGGTCTTCGCCGACTGACGCGCGGGCGCGGCGGCCGGCCCCCTTCAGCCCGCCGTGCCCACCAGGGCCTTGTCCGGCGCCAGCTCCTGCGCCAGGTCCTCCGCCAGCAGCCGTTTGGCGATCACGTCCACCGCCGCCCTCAGCTGCCGGTCGTCCGGTCGTGCTCCGTGCTCGTCCAGGCGCTCGTTGAGCCATCGCGCCCACGCGTCGGTGATCGCCGCGGCCTCCCGGCTCCCGGCGGCGGTGTGCGTGAACAGTTGACCGTCGCCGGTGAGATAGCCCTCCTCGATCATCCGGTCGAAGACCGGCACCAGCACCTCGTGCGGCAGCCGGTGCCGGGTCGCGATCAGCCGCAGACCCGCATGGCCCACCATGCGCGTGAACAGCTCGACCTGCATCACCGCCCAGGCGCCCGCCATGTCCAGCCGGGTGTCCGAGCCCGCGATGATCCGCCGGGCCGTGTCCGGACCGACTCCGTGCAGGATCTTGGCCACGGCGAATTCGAGGAGCTTGGCCGAGTCGCCGGTGCCGGGCTGCGCGAAGCCCTCGCCCATGTCCGTGGAGCCGACCCGAGCCGTGTCCCGCAGCTTCACCTGTTTCAGGAAGAGCGCCACGAAGAACCCCAGGACCGCGACCGGCACCGTCCACAGGAACACGGTGTGCAGCGTGTCCGCGTACGCCTGGGCCAATGGCGCCGACTGCGCGGGAGGGAGACCGTGCAGCCCCGCCGGGCTCTGCGCGGCCTTCGCCAGCGTCGCGGGGTCGCCGCCGGCCCGCGTCGCCGCGGCGACGCCGTCGGCCAGATTGGGCTTCAGGGCGTTGGCGTAGATCGTGCCGAAGACCGCCGTGCCGAAGGAGCTGCCGAGCGTACGGAAGAACGTCACACCCGACGTCGCCGTACCCAGGTCCGCGTAGTCGACCGTGTTCTGCACGGCGATCGTCAGCACCTGCATGGCCAGCCCGATACCGACCCCGAGCACCAGCATGTACAGCGACTCCAGCCACACCCCGGTGCCGGGACCCATCCGGGAGAGCAGATACAGCCCCACAGCCATGATCAGCGAGCCCACGATGGGGAACACCCGGTACTGGCCCGTCTTGGACACGACATTGCCGCTGAAGATCGAGGCGACGAGCAGCCCGAGGACCAGCGGCAGCGTCCGTACGCCCGACAGGGTCGCCGAGTCCCCGTCCACGTACTGCAGATACGTCGGCAGGAAGATCATCGCGCCGAGCATCGCGAAGCCCACGATGAAGCTCAGGACCGAGCAGACGGTGAACACCGGGTTCCGGAATAGCCGCATGGGCAGCATCGGCTCCGCTGCGCGGAACTCCACCATGCAGAAGAGCGCCAGTGCGACGAGGCCGCCCGCGAAGAGTCCGAGGATGACGGGCGAGCCCCACGCGTACTCGTTGCCGCCCCAGCTCGTCGCCAGGATCAGCGCGCTCGCGCCGATCGTGACCATCGCGATGCCCAGATAGTCGATGACGGGCCGGCCGGCGGCCTTGACGGACGGGATCGTCCGGGCCGCGGCGATGACCACCACGATGGCGATCGGCACATTGACGTAGAACGCCCAGCGCCAGCTCAGATGGTCGGTGAAGAGCCCGCCGAGCAGCGGCCCGATCACCGTCGACACCCCGAAGACCGCACCGATCGCGCCCTGGTACTTGCCGCGCTCGCGCAACGGGATCACATCGGCGATCAGCGCCATCGAGGTGACCATCAGCCCGCCGGCCCCGATGCCCTGCAACCCGCGCCAGACGATCAGCAGCGTCATGTTGGTCGCGAGACCGCAGAGGAACGACCCGGTGATGAAGATGATCGCGGACAGCTGGAAGATGATCTTCCGGCCGAACAGGTCGCCGAACTTGCCCACCAGGACCGTCGCCACCGTCTCCGCGAGCAGATAGGCGGTGACCACCCAGGACATATGGGCGGCGCCACCGAGATCCGAGACGATCGTCGGCAGCGCGGTGCCGACGATCGTCTGGTCCAGGGCGGCCAGCAGGATTCCCAGCACGATCGTCGCGAAGACGATGTTCCGGCGGCGCGGATCGAGTACGGGCGGCGCGGCGGCACTCTGCGCGGCGGGGGCGGTCTCGCTGGCAGTGGTCACGCTTGCACCATCACACCGGCCCGTGCTTCCCGCATGTGGGGGACGGCCGGACGTGTCGTCAGGCCAGCAGATCCCGCACGGAAGTCTTCATCCGGGTCACGAACGCCTCCCGTACGGGCTCCGCCACCCGGTCCAGCGAGAGGTACGGATTGAGGTCCTCCAACTCGACGAGCAGCAGCTCTCCCTGCGCGGTCCGGCAGGCGTCGACCCGCTGGATGCCGTGGTCGAGACTGTTCCATTCCACGAAGCCGCGGGCGAACGCCAGATCCGCCGCGTCCGGCGCGTACGGCTCCAGCACCCACCGCCGCTCCGGGTCCGGCGCGTACAGCGCGTACTGGAAATCGTGGTCGACGAAGTAGAAGGACACCTCGTAGCGGAAGTCGATCCGGGGCTGGACGAGCATGGTGCCGTCCTCACTCTCCGGCAGCTCGGCCTCCCGCACGAACCGCAGCCCGGCCGAGTCCGCCCCCAGCTTCGGCTTGACCACGTACTGCGCCGCTTCGGGCAGCGAGCCCAGATCGGCCGCCCGGTCCACCGTGGGGATCACCGGATGGCCGGCCCGGCTCAGATCGACCAGATACTGCTTGCCCGCCATGTCCCCGCGGCCGTGCAACGGGTTGTAGACCCGGGTGCCCAGCTCCCGCGCCCGTGCGCGGAACGCGTCGTACGCCTCCTGGTAATGCAGCACGGGACCGCTGTTGCGGATGACGACCGTGTCGAAGCCGTCCAGCAGCGCGGCGGCGTCCCGGGGGTGGCAGAGCGCGACATCGAACTCCTCCCGCAGCCGCGAGGTCAGATGGATGTCCTCGTCGCAGTAGCGCCGTCCGCGCGCCTCGTAGGCGAGGTCGGTGACGAACAGGACGGACGGTCGCGGGCGGGCGGGCATGGCGGTCCCCCAAGGGGTGTGTCGGTGGACAACTGGTCAATAACCTTGACGGCGTTGCCCGTTCACGACCCTGGAGCGTCATGACACCTGCCCCGCACGAGCCGGTCGCATCGCAATCGCCGTCGCTGCCCGACATTCTCTCGCCCGCCTTCGCGGCCGATCCCTACGGGGCGTACCGGATCAGGCGCGAGAGCGCACCGCTGATCCGGCACGAGGCCACGAACAGTTACATCATCTCCCGGTACGAGGACGTGGAGCGGGTGTTCAAGGACCGGGCGGGGGAGTTCACCACCGACAACTACGACTGGCAGATCGAACCGGTCCACGGCAGGACGATCCTCCAGCTCAGCGGACGCGAGCACGCCGTCCGCCGGGCCCTGGTCGCACCCGCCTTCCGGGGCACGGATCTCCAGGAGAACTTCCTGCCGGTCATCGAGCGCAACGCACGCGAGCTGATCGACGCCTTCCGGCACACCGGCGAAGCCGATCTCGTCGACGCCTTCGGTCCTCGCCCAGTACCCGGGAGCGCAGCTCCCCGTGCATGACCTCGCCGAGCTGCTCGGCGGACAGGCCCTTGACGAGCCGGGCGAACTCCTCGGGGGAGACGGCCGCGAAGTCGAGCCCGGCCAGTTCGGCGGTGAGGTCGCCGCTGCTGTTGTCGGCCACGCCGGTTCCCTGCTCCGAAGTAAACTTACTTTTGAGTAAGGTAGGTGCCGTGTCCGCCCTTCGCGAGACGGGTGCGGTGCCGGGACGTCACCAGGAGCTGCCGGGGCGCACTGCCAGCCTGGGGTGGTGGGCGGCGAGGATCTTGTTGGCGCGGGCCAGTTCGGAGAGCGCCTGCTCGCGGTCGGCCCGGTCCTCGTCGCAGAGCCGCGGACCGCGGAAGCTGCGCACCTCGCGCGCGGCGCAATCGGCGTCGAATTCCGCCTGCAGGATGTGCGGCGGGATGCAGGACCCGATCAGCGCGGCGACCCGGTCCGGGATCGGCACGGGGACGAGGAGGTGTGAGGCGGTCATGGGGGGCCCTCTCGGAATGGTTGGCCAGGAGGTGGTTCCGGGTGCGGCCGCCGGGTGCGGCGGCCGGCATCTCCATATGTACGGGACGCAGTTCCAGGTTTCTCGTTGAGAACGTCTCCGTGTGGCAACCGTTTGAGAGTGACCGTCTATTTCGCCTTACCTGTAAGTAAGTTGACTCATGGTGAGGACCGTGATCCGGCCGGAAGCGGACTCAGAGCGGCGTTTCCTCGCCGCGGGCCCGCAGCTGGAGTGCCCGTAGCACGGCCTCGGTGGAGAACCGGCTCTCGGGGTCGGTCAGTTGCTCACCGAAGATGGACTCCAGATTGCGCATCCGGTAGCGAACCGTCTGCGGATGGACATCCAGTAACTCGCCCATGTGGGCCGCGGTGCCACGGGTGTCCAGCCAGATCCGCAGGGTCTCGACCAGCCGCTCCCGGCGGGTGGCGCTGATTTCCGAGATCGGCGCCAGTTCGCGCTGGGCGAGCTGGTCGACCAGCACCGGGTCGGAGAGCAGCCACAGGGTGATGAGGTGGGCCTCGCAGAGGATGACGGGCGCGTCGTCGATGATGTTCGTGTCGACGAGTTCGAGCACACGCCGGGCCCAGCGGATCGAGTCCGAGGCCAGGGCGGTGGGCACGGTCAGGCCGATCGCGGCGTGGGTGCCGAGGAGCGCCTCGTCCAGCATGTGTCTCCGGGCGTCGTCGAACGCTCCGGGGATCAGTAAGTGCGGTTGGGGGTCGCTGAGATCGGCCAGGACGTCGCGGTCCGCCACGGCCCGGTCCAGGGTGGCGGGGGAGCGGACGGCGACCAGGGTGACCTTCTCGGGGAGGGCCCATCCGGTCTGTTCGCAGAGCTCGGCGATGGCCGTACGGGGTGCGGGGCGCCCGGCGAGGATCAGGTGCAGCAGACGGCGGCGCATGGCCTCGGTCTGTTCGCCGGTCTGCGACTGCACCTCCAGGAAGCCTTCCCGGGACAGGGATTCGAGCTCGTCGATGTAGGTGAAGAGCGCGTCGGCGAAGCTGAGCATGAGGGTCGGTGAGAAGTTGTAGCTCCGGCCGACCTTCTTGGCCCGTCGAAGCGCGACCCGGGCCCCGAGCCGGTAGGCGCCCTGGAGCGTCTCCATGGTGCGCCCTTCGTACGCCTCGAAGCGCCCGAACCGACGGCACATGTCGTCGCGGAGCGAGGTCGAGGCGGACGGTTCGGCGACCAGGTCCACGAACGAGGAGAGGCTCTGCTCGACGCCGACGCGGATGGCCTGCCCGTTGGGGCCGCTGAGCAGCCGGGCGTATTCCGGATAGGCCCGGGTGACCTCGACGCCGATCTCCTTGATCAGGCTGGGCAGTTCGGGTCGCATGATGGCGGCGAATTCCTGGGGGAGCGGCCCCAGTGGATCCCCGGTGTCCGACGGCTGTATGAGTTCTGGCATGACTGTCCCCTTGCTCTCCGGCGCCCGGTGGGGGGTCAGGCGGTGGGGAAAGCGCTCCCACGAACCGACAGGTGCGTACCAAGTTCGCGATGAAGATAGACCAAGTCAGCGGTTGTGCCCACTACTTGGGCAAGATCGAAGTGCAAGGGGAACATATCTCGGCCCCGTTGTGGTGCTTCGGTGCAGGTGGGACGCCGGTGCTCACTTCAGGACAATATTTTTCGGACATCTACTCTTCCGGAGACAAGAAAGTAACCACGGGTAACTGATTTCCGTCCGGGTGATTGGTGTGGATTCGTGCGGGTGGTGTGCGTTCTGCCGCAGTACTGCGGCCTCGATCGCGACGGGCTGCGGTCATCCGCTCCGCATGCAGCGTGGTATTGGAAAGGGGGTGCATTCTTCGGCAAAGGTAAAACCCTCGGGATTCGCGGAAAACAAGAACCGGGCGGCCGGAATGGGTAATTCTTCAGCTGTTCCGGCGGGGGTGCGTTCCGTGGTCCGGGAGCGGGTTCCATGGTGCGTCGTGCGGCTCGGTGGTTCGATGGTCGCGGCGCGTCCGGGGGTCATTCGGCCGCAGGTCCGACGATCTTACCGACGGGTACGTGGCCGGTCGGCGGGCCGCCCCGTCGCCGGTGACTGCGCCGGGGATGAGTGTCCTGCGGGGTCCGGGGCGCATGACACGGCCGTAACTACTCACTTTCGTATAGAAAATCGCGGCGATCTGCTGAGTTATCGCTAAGGCGGAATACTTTTGCCGGGAGGGGTCGGGGATTTTCTGCGCCGGGTATTGCCGCGTTGGGCTACTGGCTCGTAACGTTCGATCCGCACGGAGTTCGATCACGCAGTCGAGTCCATCGACTTCTGCGTTCCACGATGTGAGCCGCCCTCGTGCCGGGCCCATTCCCAGGGCGTGGCGCGAGGTAATCGGGTACGTCCAACTCCACTTCCCGGAGGTATGTTCCGTGAGAAACACCCTCAGACGAGCATTGTTCGCAACGACCGTCGCCGCAGCCGCGCTCGGCTTCGCCGCCACGTCGGCCTCGGCCACTGCCCTCGCGCAGTGGACCGTGACCAACCCCAACGCCAACGGGTCGTTCTCGGCTCACCTCAAGGCAGGCACGACGGCCGAGCTGCTCGACAACACCACGGGTCAGGGCGTGTCCTGCTCCACGGCGGCGGCGAGCGGCACGGCGACCACCGGCGTGTACCCGAACGGTAGCGGCCTGGCCAAAATCAGCTCGGCGACCTGGGGCACTGCCTCCTCTCCCTGCGCCGGCCCGCTCGGCTCGACGTTCACCGCTTCGCTCACCAGTGGAACGATCAAGCTCAACGGTGCCAGCTATGCGGGTGGAGTCACCTCGGGCAATCTGACGGACGTCAACGTGACGATCACCGGGGACACCCTGTTCGGTGTCTGCACCGCGACGATCACCGGTTCGGCCGCCAACGCGAAGTACACGAACTCCACCGGTGTGCTGAGCATCACGAACGGCACCGGACTCACCATCGCGACGGCGAACAACTGCTCGGGCCTGATGAACGCGGGTGACACCGCCCAGTTCTCGGCCACCTATGTGCTGGACAAGGCGATCACCGTGACCTCCCCGTGAGTCACTGACCGCACATGAGGTCCCCGCGCGCCGCCTCCTCGGCAGAGGCGGCGCGAGGGGACCTGGGTGCAGTCGACCCCACCTGCCATGAGGAGATCCGTGAGTGTCATCCAGCGTTCCTTGCTGACCGCCGGCGCGGTGGCAGTTGCTTTCGGCCTGTCGGCGACGTCGGCGTCAGCCACTTCGCAGGTCCAGTGGACCGTCAGCAATCCCCACGCCGACGGGTGGTTCTCGGGCTCGCTCAAGGCAGGAACATACGCTGTGGTGCATGACGTCAGCACCGACCAGCAGCTGGAGTGTGGAGGGTCGGGTACCCGGGTGAAGGGTTCGGCGCCGAGTGGGGTGTACTCGGACGGTGCCGGACTGGCCGACGTCACGACCTTCTCGTGGGGCAACCCCGTCGACGACCTGTGCTACGCCCCTCTCGGAACGACGTTCACCGCCGAACTGGTCTCCACCACCATGGGATTCGACGGTGAGAGCTACGCCGGCGGGATCGTCACGGGGAAACTGACCGCTGTGAATCTGGCGTTCGGCGCCTACACGTGGTTGGGACACTGCACGATGACGATAGCCGGATCGTTGAGTCATGCAACGTACAGCAATTCCACCGGTGAGTTGACCGTCGCGAACGGCAATGGACTCACGATGAGCAATGTCAGTGACAACGGGGCATGCATGGGCCTGCTGAACAACGGTGACAGCGTCGAGTACTCGGCCACCTATGTGCTGGACGATCCCATCACCGTGACCTCCCCGTGAGTCACTGACCGCGAGGGCCCGCGAGTGCCTCCGCAGACGACCAGTCAGCTCCGAGACGACGGCAGGTTGCCGAGATGAGAATGAAGTCGAGCCGCCCCCGGCGAGTGGTGCAGGCCGGTGCCGTCGGTGCGATGGCTCTGTTGGCCGGGCTCATGCCGGGTACCGGCGTCGCCGGCGGGACCCACGTGGCCGAGTCCCGGTTCGGGTACTCCTGCACATCGGCATCCGGTCGGCACGAGGCGGATGTGACCGTCTCCGTCGAACTGCCGCTGAGCTCTCCGGTCGGTGCCACTGTCCAGCCGGAGCACGTACGGCTCGGTCTGGCGCTGGCGCCGGAGCTGCTGGGCGAACTGCCGGAAGGCGCACAGCCCAAGCTGTCCGGGGCGGCTCGTCTGGAGACGGCGGTGACACAGAACGGTGTGTCGGCAGATGTGATGTGGGAAGGGCTCCAGATCCCCGAGTCCACGATCACCCCGGAGCAGGACATGGCCGTCGAGGCGACCGGGGCCGTGCCCACCGTGACCCCACGATCCAGTGGTGCCATGGTCTTCACGGCGGGCAGACTGCAACTGGACCTGGTGGCTCGGCCCGCGGACGCGGGGCCGGCCGATCCCGCCGTCATCTCCGTGTCCTGCACGGCCGATGCGGATCAGTCGGCGGAGCTGGGCACCGTCGAGGTACCCGCGTCGCCCGACGGTCCGGTGACCGGGACGCCGGACCCGGACGCGGGCGGGGTGGTGTCACCGAAGGTGGAAGCCCGGAGCACGGACACCGAGGAGCAGGCGAAGACCTCGGAGGTGGAGCCGCCGGAGCTGCCCGGTTGCAAGCTCTTCTACGGCCCGATCTCCGTGCCTGCCACCGGGGCGCACGGATACATGGCCGGCTACGCCAACGTGAACAAGCAGAAGGCCGCCATGGAGTTCAGGGACCCCGCTCATCTCCGGCTCCAGCTCCAGTCGATGTTCGCCGCCTACACCTGCCCCACCGGTGGGCTCACCTGGATCCACTCCGAAGGCACGATGGACTACAACGGCAAGCCCCAGATGCCGCCTGCCCGGTCGACGTTTCTGACGTTCGGCTTCATGCCGACGACCGCCACCGTGGAGATGTCGATCACGGACCCCATCAACATCGAGACGGTCTACCAGTCGGTGCAGGACCCGGTGACCAAGCGCAGAGCTGAAACCACGACATCGACGGCGCATGTGAGTGTGCGGCTGTACGACGTGAAGGTGAACGGCACGCCGCTCGATGTGGGTCCGAACTGCCGAACGGTGCGGCCGATGGAACTCGTACTCACGGGCAAGGGCTCCACCGGTCTGAACGTTCCGGACGAGGGGTACACCGTCAAGTCCGGCGGGCCGCTCACCGGTTACTCCGATGTGCCCCCGTTCAGTGGCTGCGGGGCGACGGAGGACCTGGACAACGTGTTCACCGCGTCGGTGTCCGGAACGGGGAACTACACCAAGATGATGCAGGGCCCACTCTGCGTGAACAACGTGCCTCTGCACTGTCCTGAGCCCCCGAAGCCCAAGCCCGAACGCTGAACTCACGCGCATCTTCGTACCACCTCCCTCAGAAAGGCTGGACGATCAATGAGTGCTGTCCCGAAGCGAGTCAGACCTGCCTTTGTCGGCGCACTGCTGGCGGTCGCCGTCGGAATTCCGCTGAGCACCTCGCCGGCGAGCGCCGCCTCCGCCCAGGAGATGAACGGCAACTGGGCGCCCTTCACCCGGTGTCCGGTCGACGACCCGGCCATGCTGGCCGCGGACGGTCAGACGGACATCGCGATCTGCGTGGCCTCGCACTCCGAGAGCGGCTCCATCAAGCTCGGCAACACCCTGGCGACGACCGGTGCCAACGACCTCCAGTTCGGCGTCGTACGCAACACGGCGACGGGCGAGTCAAGGATCGTGCCGCCCGCGGGCGGGGCGATCGTCGGGGCCCCGACGGAGATTCCCGGCGGTCTGCTCGGCCTCATGTGCCCGAGCGGGATTCCGGTGATCTCGGGCATCTGCGAGCAGTTGACGAACAACAGCCTCAACCGGGTCGTCGCCACCGTGCAGTCGGCGGGCACACCCAGGAACTTCGACCTGGTCGCCGGGATGCAGAGCGGGAAGACGATCGTCGACATTCCGGTCCGGATCCATCTGGAGAACCCCTTCCTGGGGTCGAAGTGCTACATCGGCACCACCTCCGAACCGGTCCTGCTGCGTCCGCAGAATCTCACCCGGCCGGCCCTGGCCAGCCGCCGCTTCGACGCCAACGGCACGACGAACACCGGGGGCTCGCTGAACAGGGTCGAGCTGACCGGAAACGCCCAGGGCGACGCAGGCTTCGCCGTCCCCGGGGTGAGCGGCTGCGGACCCCTGACCCTCGGTGAGCTGAACTGGGCGGTCAACCTGAAGACGGCGCTCCCGTCGGCGGCCGGGAACAACAACCTGGTACTCAATGACGCCGCCACGTACACGGGGGGCCTGGCGTCCCCCGGCGCGGCGGTGCCCAACGCCGGCCGGCTGCTTTCGGAGAGCTGGCACGCAGGAGTGGCACGGTAGGTACTCTTCGGTACCTCATTCCGCGGAGTACGGAAATCAGTGACGCCGCCCGCCCCGCCCGGCGCATTCTGCCGGGTGCGGCGGGCGTTTGCGCACCGGGGTGCCGGAGGACTCACTTACCGACAAGTGCAAGGTGTGCATTACTCACCCGCTCACAAAAACAAAAAAGGCCGTGAAGTGCCGTGCAAAAAGATGGCGAACCAGTATTGCAAAGCCAGGTTACCGGGCCGTAGCGTCCCGGTTGAGCAGCGGGGAAACGTATCCGTGGCTGCTCGTTCGGTACCTCCGGAGCCCTGGCGGATCCGGTCCGCCGGTCGCGGGGCCCCGGTCCGCACGCCGGAGACCTTGCGCAGATTCCGACAAAGCCGCCGCAGGGCTTTGTCACTCGGTGACAAGTGATCCTCGCCGAGCATCAGATTCGTCGATTTCCGCTGTTCAACGGCTTGTCCTGGCGGTTTCGACGGACATAGCGTGCGCCTCCTGGTGCATGTGTGACGAGCCGCCATTGGATTTCTCAGAGCCGGAGCGCTGACAGATGACTTCGTTCACCACAACTTCGAAGGAGGGCCGATGGGAATCGAAGTAGTCGTCGAAGGCCTCACGAAGTCCTTCGGCAAGCAGAACATCTGGCAGGACGTCACTCTCACACTGCCCGCCGGTGAAGTGAGCGTCATGCTCGGACCTTCCGGCACCGGAAAGACCGTCTTCCTGAAATCCATCATCGGTCTGCTGAAGCCCGAGCACGGACGCGTCCTCATCAACGGCGTCGACATGGTGAACAGTCCGGAACGCGAGATCATGGAGACCCGCAAGCTCTTCGGGCTCATGTTCCAGGACGGTGCCCTCTTCGGGTCGATGTCGCTCTTCGACAACATCGCCTTCCCCTTGCGTGAACACACCCGCAAGAAGGAATCGGAAATCCGCCGCATTGTCATGGAACGGATCGACATCGTCGGTCTCCTCGGTGCCGAGGACAAACTGCCGGGCGAGATCTCCGGCGGGATGCGTAAGCGGGCCGGGCTGGCCCGTGCCCTCGTCCTGGACCCGCAGATCATCCTCTGCGACGAACCGGACTCCGGACTCGACCCGGTCCGCACCGCCTACATCTCCCAGCTGCTCATCGACCTCAACGCGCAGATCGACGCGACGATGCTCATCGTCACCCACAACCTCGACATCGCGGCCACCGTCCCGGACAACATGGGGATGCTCTTCTGCCGCAACCTCGTCACCTTCGGACCGCGCGAGGTGCTGCTCACCAGCGACATGCCGGTCGTCTCCCAGTTCCTCGCGGGGCGCCGCGAGGGGCCCATCGGGATGGCCGAGGAGAAGGACGCCGCCACCCTCGCCGCCGAGGAGGTGAACGGCTACGGAGTCGGCATCAGCTCCGCCAACGGGCCGCGCACCGTCGTACCGCAGCTGGAGCCCTCGCCCGGCATGCCCGTACGGCAGGCCGCGCTGCGCCGCCGGGAACGGGTCCTGTCGCTGATGGGCCAGCTGCCCGAGGCCGCCCGCACGGCCATCATGAAGAGCTACACCCCGGCCGCGGGCGGTGAACGCCCGTGACGGCCCCCATGCCGGTGCTGCCCCCCGAGCCGCCCCCGCCCGGTGTGGCCGACGCGACGCCGCCGAGGACGCCGGAGCACAAGCCGCCGAGCCGGCTGCTCGCCCCGCTGCGCGAGACCGGGAAGCTGTTCTCCCTCGCCGCGACCGTGAGCCGGGAGGTGTTCCGACGTCCCTTCCAGGTACGGGAGTTCATCGAGCAGTTCTGGTTCGTCGCCAGCGTCACCATCCTGCCCGCCGCACTCGTCTCGATCCCGTTCGGCGCCGTCATCGCCCTCCAGGTCGGCTCGCTGACCCAGCAGCTCGGCGCCCAGTCGTTCACCGGCGGAGCCAGCGTCCTCGCCGTCATCCAGCAGGCCAGCCCGATCATCGTGGCCCTGCTGATCTCCGGCGCCGCCGGCTCGGCCATCTGCGCCGACCTCGGCTCGCGGAAGATCCGCGAGGAACTCGACGCGATGGAGGTCATGGGCGTCTCGCCCATCCAGCGCCTCGTCGTCCCCCGCGTCCTGGCCACCATGCTGGTCGCCGTACTGCTGAACGGTCTGGTCTCCGTCGTCGGCACGCTGGGCGGCTATTTCTTCAACGTGATCCTCCAGCACGGCACCCCCGGTGCCTACCTGGCCAGCTTCTCCGCCCTCGCCCAGCTCCCCGACCTGTACATCAGCGAGGTCAAGGCGCTGATCTTCGGCTTCATCGCGGGCATCGTCGCCGCCTACCGCGGACTCAACCCGCGCGGCGGCCCCAAGGGTGTCGGCGACGCGGTGAACCAGTCCGTCGTCATCACCTTCATGCTGCTGTTCTTCGTGAACACGGTCCTCACGGCGATCTACCTCCAGATCGTCCCCGCGAAGGGGAGCTGACCGATGTCGATGCTCAGCTGGCTCGACCGATCCGGCGAACAACTCACCTTCTACGTGCGCGCGTTGATCTGGGTGCCGCGGACCCTGCGCCGCTACCTGCGCGAGGTCCAGCGGCTGCTGGCCGAAGTGGCCTTCGGCAGCGGCGGTCTCGGTGTCATCGGCGGCACCATCGGCGTGATGGTCGCGATGACCCTCTTCACCGGCACCGTCGTCGGCCTCCAGGGGTACGCGGCCCTCAACCAGATCGGCACCTCCGCCTTCACCGGTTTCATCTCCGCCTACTTCAACACCCGCGAGATCGCCCCGCTCGTCGCCGGACTCGCGCTCTCCGCGACCGTCGGCGCGGGCTTCACCGCCCAGCTCGGCGCGATGCGGATCAACGAGGAGGTCGACGCCCTGGAGGCGATGGGGGTGCGGTCCATGCCGTACCTCGTCTCCACCCGGATCATCGCCGGGGTCGTCGCGATCATCCCGCTGTACGCGATCGGGCTGCTCTCCTCCTACCTCGCGTCCCGCTACATCACGGTCCTGTTCAACGGGCAGTCCGCAGGCACGTACGACCACTACTTCAATCTCTTCCTCTCCCCGGACGACGTGCTGCTGTCGGTGCTCAAGGTGCTGATCTTCAGCGTGATGGTGATCCTCGCCCACTGCTACTACGGCTTCCACGCCACCGGCGGGCCCGCCGGTGTGGGGGTCGCGGTCGGGCGGTCGGTGCGCAACGCCATCGTGCTCATCAGCGTCACCGACTTCTTCCTCTCCCTCGCCATCTGGGGCGCCACCACGACGGTGAAGGTGGCCGGCTGATGAACTCCCACCGCACGCAGACCGTCCGCCGCAGACTCGCCGGAGTCGCCTTCCTCCTCGTGCCAGCCGTGCTCGTATGGGTCTCGGTCTCGGTGTACCGGAAGGACTTCACCGACGACGCCACCGTGACCGTACGCACCTCCAGCGTCGGCAACGAGATGCACGACAACGCCGATGTGAAGCTGCGCGGTGTCGTCGTCGGGCAGGTCCGCTCCATCACGGCCGACGGGAACGGGGCCCGGCTCACCCTCGCCATCGAGCCCGCCAAGCTCGACCGGATCCCGGCCGACGTGACCGCGCAGATGCTGCCCACCACGCTCTTCGGGGAACGGTTCGTCGCACTCGTACCGCCCGAGATGCCGTCCACGCAGCCGTTGCGGGCCGGTTCCGTCATTCCGCAGGACCGCTCCAGCAACGCCATCGAGCTGGAGGAAGTCCTCGACAACGTCCTGCCGCTGCTGACCGCCGTCAAACCGGAGAAGCTCGCCGCCACTCTGGGCGCGGTCTCCCAGGCCCTCCAGGGGCGCGGCGAGAAGCTCGGCGACACGCTCGTCACGCTCGACGCGCACCTGGCGAAGTTCAACCCCCAACTCCCCACGCTCAACGCCGACATCAAGGAACTCGTCAAGGTGAGCAAGGTGTACGGGGACGCCGCCCCCGATGTCCTGGACGCCCTCACCGACTTCACCACCACCAGCGGCACCATCGCCGAACAGCAGGCGCAGCTCGCCGGGCTCTACGGGTCCACGACCGCGTCCGCGCGCGACCTCACCTCGTTCCTCCAGGAGAACAAGGACAACCTGATCCGGCTCTCCGCCACGAGCAGGCCGACGCTGGAGCTGCTGGCGAAGTACTCGGACGAATTCCCCTGCACCCTGCGGACCATGGCCGGCTTCGTCCCGGCCATGGACAAGGCGCTCGGCAAGGGCACCGACCGGCCCGGACTCCACGTCACCATCAAGCCCGTGAAGTCGAAGGGCAAGTACGTGCCCGGCAAGGACACCCCGGTCTACAACTCGACCGGCGGACCGCACTGCTACTCCGTGCCGTACGTGGGCAGGACCGTGCCGACCGCCGACGCCCGCACGGCGGCGGCGGTCACCCCGCCGGGTACCGCACACACCGGCGAACCGGCCGGCACCGCGTCCACGGCCAAGGACTCCGCCCTCGGCATGCCCAACTCCCCGCAGGAGAGCCGGCTCGTCAACGAGCTGGTCGCTCCCTCACTGAAAGTCCAGCCGCAGACCCTGCCCGACTGGAGCAGCGTGCTCATCGGTCCGGCCTTCCGCGGTGCGGAGGTGAAGCTCAAGTGAAGCGCCGCTCTCTCGCCGCTCCGCTCACGAAATCGATCGTCTTCATCCTGGTGACCGTTCTGGCCACCACCGTGCTGGCGCTGTCCATCGCCAACACGGGCGTCGGCGACACCACCACGTACAAGGCCAGGTTCACCGACGCCACCGGACTGGTCGTCGGCGACAGCGTCCGGATCGCCGGGGTCAAGGTCGGACAGGTCGAGTCCATCGAGGTGGCCGACAAGAGGCTCGCCGAGGTCGGCTTCGCCGTCCGCAAGGGGCGCAGTCTCCCCGCCTCGGTGACCGCCTCGATCAAGTACCTCAACATGGTCGGCCAGCGGTACATCGACCTCGACCAGGGGGCCGGGCCGGTCGGCAGGAGCTTCGCCGCCGGAGCGACCATCCCGCTCTCCCGCACCACCCCGGCGCTCGACCTCACCCAGCTCTTCAACGGCTTCCAGCCGCTCTTCGAGGGGCTCTCCCCGCCCGACGTCAACCAACTGGCCGGCTCCATCGTCCAGGTGCTCCAGGGCGAGGGCGGCACCGTCGACAGCATCCTCTCGCACGTCGGCTCGCTGACCGGCACGGTCGCCGCGAAGGACAAGGTGATCGGCGAGGTGATCAAGAACCTCAACACGGTCCTGAAGACCGTCAACGACCGCGAGGCCGGCTTCGACGACCTCGTCGACACCCTGCAGAAGCTCGTCACCGGATTCGCCGGCGACCGCAAACCGCTCGGCCAGGCGGTCACGGCCATGGGCGCGCTCACCACCGTCACCGCGGACCTCCTCGAAGACGGCCGGGCGCCCCTCAAGAGCGACATCAAACAACTCGGGCGGCTCTCCGACCAGTTGGGCAACGGCACCCCGCAGATCGAGAACTTCCTGCAGAAGACCCCGGCCAAGATGGCGGCGATCAGCCGGCTCACCTCGTACGGCTCATGGCTCAACCTCTACCTCTGCGAGGCCAAGGTCAGCGGAGTGACGACCGAGGACGGCAGCGCCCCGCCCACCGGCATCGTGGTCAGGAAGCCGAGGTGCCAGTCATGAGGATCAAACCCGTACGGGAACGCAACCCCGTCGCCGTGGCCGTCGTCGGGCTGGTCGTCCTCGCCCTCATCGGCCTGGGCGCCTACCGCGTCGACTCGCTGCCCTTCATCGGTGGCGGCACCACCTACAGCGCCGACTTCACCGAGTCCGCCGGACTGAGCGAGGGCGACGAGGTGCGGGTCGCCGGAGTGAAGGTCGGCGAGGTCACCGGCGTCTCGCTCGACGGCCCCAGGGTGAAGGTCGCCTTCAAGGTCAAGGACGTCTGGATCGGCAACTCCTCCACCGTCGGCATCGCCATCAAGACCCTGCTCGGCGAGAAGTACCTCGCCGTCGACCCGCTGGGCAACGCCCCGCAGGACCCGCACGAGCGCATCAGGGCGAGCCGCACCACGTCCCCGTACGACGTCACCCAGGCGTTCAACGGACTCGGCGAGACCATCGGCGAGATCGACACCGCACAGCTCGCCAAGAGCTTCGAGACGATCTCCGCCACCTTCAAGGACTCCCCGCCGGACGTGAAGAGCGCGGCCGACGGGCTGTCCGCCCTCTCGAAGACCGTCTCCGAACGGGACGCCCAGCTCGCCACCCTCCTCAAGGGCAGCAAGCAGCTCACCAAGACGCTCGCCGACAAGAAGAGCAGCTTCGAAACCCTGCTGGAGGACGGCAATCTGCTCCTCGGCGAGATCCAGGCACGCCGCGACTCCATCCACCAGCTGCTCACCGGTACCAAGAATCTGGGCATCCAGCTCACCGGCCTCGTGCAGGACAACAACAAGCAGCTGAAGCCCACCCTGGACTCGCTCGGCCGGGTCACCGCGGTGCTGGTGAAGAACCGCAAGAGCCTCGACAAGGTGCTCTCGCTCGCCGGCTCGTACAGCCGGCTCGTCGGCAACACCCTCGGCAGCGGCCGCTGGTTCGACAACTACGTCTGCGGAGTCGTCCCCAAGGAGTACGTGCCCGCGGGCACACCAGCGGGGCCCGAGTGCAAGCCACCCAAGCAGCAAGGCGGCCGCTGACATGAGAATGAAGCGCATCGTCGGCATCGGCGCCGGACTCGCCGTGGTGGCCGTCGCGGCCACCACCGGTGTGCTGGCCATGGACGACGAGGGAACGACGACCATCACCGCCTACTTCGACCGGGCCACCGGTGTGTACGCCGGATCGGACCTGCGGATCCTCGGCGTCAGGGTCGGCCGGGTCGAAGCGGTCACGCCCCGGGGCAAGGAGGTCGAGGTCACCCTGCGGGTCGACAAGGGCGTCAAGGTCCCCAAGGAGGCGCACGCCGTGGTCGTCGCCCCCAGCCTCGTCGCCGACCGCTACATCCAGCTCGCCCCCGCCTACGACGGCGGACCGCAGATCGCGGACAACGCCGTACTGCCGGCCGCGGACAACGCCACGCCCGTCGAGGTGGACCAGCTGTACGACTCCATCACGGAGCTCTCCAAGGCCCTCGGCCCGGACGGGGCCAACGCCGACGGAGCCCTCTCCGGACTCCTAGACACCGGGGCGAAGAACCTCGACGGCAACGGCAAGGCCATCGGCAATTCCATCGAGCAGTTCGGCAAGGCCACCAAGACCCTCGACAAGAGCAGCGGGAACCTCTTCGACACGCTGTCCTACCTCCAGACCTTCACCACCATGCTGAAGGACAACGACGGCAATGTGCGCGCCGCCGAACAGCAGCTCAACTCGGTGACCGGTTTCCTCGCCGACGACAAGGAGAACCTCGGCGCCGCGCTGAAGGAACTGGGCACCGCACTGGGGCAGGTGAAGGGCTTCATCCAGAAGAACCGCGGCGCCCTCAAGGCGAACGTGGACGCCCTGGTGCCGCTCACCCAGACGCTGGTCGACCAGCGGGCCTCGCTCGCCGAGTCACTGGACACGCTGCCGCTCGCCGCGGGCAACGTCGTCAACGCCTACGACCCGGTGAACCGCACGCTCAACGGCCGTACCAACCTCAACGAGCTCTCCATGGGCGGACCGCTCACGGAGGCCACCGGACTCGCCGGCCTCACCCCGGTGGACGGCGCACGCCGCAAGGCGCTGCCCACCCTGCCGCTCCCGGCCGTCGGCACCGTCTACGGCACCCCGGCGAGGACCGCCACGGAAAAGAAGGGGGCGAACCGATGAGCCGTGTGCTGCGCAGACCAGGAGCCCGCACGACCGGTGTCGCCGCGGTGCTGGCCGTGGGCGTCGGCCTGGCCCTCGTCGTCACCGCTTCCGGCCTGCCGTCGTTCACCGGGATCGACCAGGTCCCGCTGCCCGGCGGCGCCGACCTCGGCGACCACCCCTACGAGATCACCGCGGAGTTCGCGGACGTACTCAGTCTCGCCCCGCAGGCGTCGGTGAAGGTCAACGATGTCGCCGTCGGCCGGGTCACCAAGGTCTCCCTGGGCTCGGGCAGCTGGAACGCCAAGGTCACCATGCGCGTCAACGGCAAGGTCGAACTGCCCGCCAACGCCTACGCCCACCTGGAACAGTCCAGCCTCCTCGGCGAGAAGTACATCCAGCTCGCCGCGCCCGCGCGCGGCACCGCACAGGGCAGGCTCGCCGACGGGGACCGGATTCCGCTGACCCGCACCAACCGGAACCCCGAGGTCGAAGAGGTCTTCGGCGCACTGTCGATGCTCCTCAACGGCGGTGGCGTCAACCAGCTCAAGACCATCACCACCGAGCTGAACAAGGCACTCGCCGGACGCGAACCCCAGATGCGCTCCATGCTCGGCCGGGTCAACACCCTCGTCACCAACCTGGACGGCCACAAGAAGGACATCACCGACGCCCTCGACGGGGTGAACCGGCTCTCCGCCACCCTCGCCACCCGCAAACAGGACGTCGGTACGGTCCTCACCGGGCTCAGCCCCGGCCTGAAGGTCCTGGAGAAGCAGCGCGGCTCGCTCCTCACCATGCTGCGTTCGCTCGACACCCTCTCCACCGTCGCCGTCGACACGGTCGACAAGAGCAAGGCCGACATGATCGCCGACCTCAAGGCCCTCGCCCCCAGCCTCAAGGCGCTCGCCGACTCCGGCCGCGACCTGCCCGACTCCCTCCAGGTACTGCTTACCTACCCGTTCACGGACGAGGTGCTGCGCGGAGTGAAGGGCGACTACCTCAACGTCTACCTGGATGTGACGGCCATGCCCGGCACACAGATCATCCCGTCGCTCATCCCGGCGGTCCCCCCGCAGACCGGAACCGGTACGAGCGGGGCCGGCCGGACACTGCCGCTGCCCCTTCCCGCGGTCCCGACGGCGGGCACGGACGGGAGCAGCCGATGATCACCCTCGCCATCCGGCTCAAGAACATCTCCTTCCTGGTCATCGCGGTGCTAGTGCTCGGCTACCTCGGGGTGCGGTACGCCGACCTCGGCCACTACATCGGCCTGCGCAGCTACTACACCGTCAAGGTCCAACTCCCGCGCACCGGCGGGCTGTACACCCACTCCAACGTCACCTACCGAGGGGTCTCGGTGGGCCGGGTCGGGCCGATCGAGCTCACCGACGACGGAGTCGAGGCCGAACTGCGCATCGAGAAGGACGCCCCGAAGATCCCGGACGGCCTCAAGGCCGTCGTCGCCAATCTCTCCTCGGTCGGCGAGCAGTACGTGGACCTGCGGCCCACCCGCGCCGAGGGCCCGTACCTGGCGAACGGCTCCGTCATCGACCAGGCCGACACCACCGTCCCCGCCCCCGTCACCGATGTCCT
The DNA here is from genome assembly GCF_042882135.1 of Streptomyces sp. NPDC058240. Classification (NCBI taxonomy): domain Bacteria; kingdom Bacillati; phylum Actinomycetota; class Actinomycetes; order Kitasatosporales; family Streptomycetaceae; genus Streptomyces; species Streptomyces sp. NPDC058240. The sequence continues at coordinate 69,896 of NZ_JBHVWT010000006.1, read as the reverse complement.
CACCAGCGTCAACGACCTCGCGGGCTCCGTCGATCTGGAATCCCTGCGCACGGTCGTCGACGAGTTCGGCACCGCGTTCGAGGGGCGCGGCGACGACCTCCAGGTGCTGCTGGACACCGGAAGCGAATTCGTCCGGGCGGCGGACGACGCGCTGCCGGTCAACACCCGGCTGATGATCGACGGCCGGACCGTGCTGCGCACCCAGGCCGAACAGGGCGAAGCGCTCAAGGGCTTCGCCTCCGGTGCCGAGGAACTGGCCGCACAGCTCAAGGGATCCGACGCCGATCTGCGCAAGCTGATCGCGGTCGCCCCCGACGCGACCGGACAGATCAGCGGACTGCTGCGGGACCTCGACCCGAGCTTCGGCGTCGTCGTCGCCAACCTCCTCACCACCTCCGAGGTCGCCGTCACCCGGCAGCGCGGCATGGAGGAACTCCTGGTGAAACTGCCCGCGGTGGCGGCCGCCGGGGCCAGCGCGATCGACGAGAACGGCGCCCGGTTCGGCATGTCGGTCACCTTCTTCGAACCCCTGCCCTGCACCGCCGGATACGGCGGCACGGTCTACCGCAGCGGCCTGGACACCACCGCCGGACCGCCCGTCAACACCAAGGCCCGCTGCACCTCTTCGCCCGGCACCGGCATCAACGTGCGCGGCAGCGCCAACGCGCCCAAGGGCGGCGCCCTGCCCGAGCCCGCGAAGCCCGGCTCGATGCTGCTGGGTGACGACGCGGACCGGCTCCCGGGCGCGCTCGGTGTCAGCGGCCGGACCCCGTCGGACGGCGACGGCATGGCCGGCCTGCTGGGACTCGGACAGGGAGGCGGCCGATGACGGCCCGTACGAAGACCCTGACCGGCTGGGCGGTGCTGCTGGCCGCCGTGCTGGTCTGCGCCCTCGGCAGCTGGTCGTACGTCCGGGCACGGGGCGACGACAGCCTCGCGTACGCGAAGCACCGTGATGCCGCGCTGGCCGACGGCAAGCACCGCCTCGCCCTGCTGAACAGCCTCGATGCCAAGGACGCCGGGAGCGTGGACAGCGGCCTCGGCGCCTGGCTCGACTCCTCGACCGGGCCGCTCCACGACCAGCTGGGGCGCACCCGGAGCAAGGACGCGAAGGAACTGACCGAGTCCGGTGCCACCGCACGCGGGAAGGTCACCGACGCGGCGCTCACCGCGCTCGACGAGCGGACCGGAACGGCCGAGATGATCGCGACCGTCGATGTCGAGGTCACCCCGCGCACCGGAAAGGCCGGCACCGAACGCAAACGCTTCGAGGCCACGCTGGCCCGGACCCCGGACGGCTGGAAGGTCAAGGCGCTCACGGCGATTCCGGTCGGGAGCGGCGCATGAAGGAGCGGGGAGGGACGGCGGTCGTGAGTACGGACACCGACACGGACACGGAGACACGGGAGGCCGAGGAAGTCGGTGCGCTCGCCGAGGAGGAGCGGCCGGACCCGTCCGGGCCCGCCCGGCGGTGGCCGCGCATCGTGGCGGCCGTCCTGGTCGTCGCACTGCTCGCGACCGGCGGGGCGCTTTTCGCCGAGGGCAGGGCGCTGCGCGACACCCCCGCCACCTCGAACCGCGCGCTGACCGACAGCGAGGCGACCACCCGGGTCGCGGGCGATGTCAGCAACGCGCTCGGCAAGGTCTTCTCGTACAGCCCGCTGGCCACCGCCGTCACCAAGGAGTCGGCGAAGCAACTCCTGGCCGGCAAGGCGCTGCAGCAGTACGCGGCGCTGTTCGGCCAGGTGGAGAAGCAGGCGGCGGACCAGAAGCTGACGCTCACCACCCATGTCGTACGCGCCGGAGTGACCCGGCTGACGGACGACAGCGCCCACCTGCTGGTCTTCCTCGACCAGGTCTACGAGCGGGAGGGCAAGCAGGCCACCACGGCGGCGGCACAGCTCTCCGTCACCGCCCAACTGCGGGACGGCCACTGGACCGTGGTCGAGATCACCTCCAGATAGCAGCGTCCACACTCGCGCGACACGGTACGGACCGGCCGGCAGGGGAGAGACAGCAATGGCACGGGTACGGATGACGAGGAACCCGCTGATGGCGGCGGCGGTCGTGCTGGCCGTCGCGGCGGCCGGCGCGGCGGCCTGGAGCGGAGTGTCGTGGTACGACGCCGCGCACGACGAGTCGGCGGTGTACGCGCAGGCCCGTGACGAGGCGCTGGCCGCGGGCGAGCAGGCGGTGCAGAACATGAACACGCTCGACCACCGAAAGCTGGAGAAGGGCCTCGACAGCTGGGAGGACTCCACCACCGGCGATCTGCACCAGCAACTCGTAGACGGACGGACCGCGTTCGTGAAGCAGATCCAGCAGGCGAAGACGGTCAGCACGGCCCAGATCCTGTCCGGGGCGGTGACCGAACTCGACGACCGGGCCGGCAAGGCCGGAGTCATGGTGGCGCTGCGGGTCACCGTGACCGCGCCGAAGGGCAAGCCCGCGGTGAAGGAGAGCCGGATGCTCGGCAAGCTCACCCGTACCTCCGAGGGGTGGAAGCTCAGCGCCCTCGGCCAGGCACCCGTCGGCAACACGGCCGGCTGAGAGGCTGTCGGGTGCCCTCCGACCGGGCGGCCACGCCCTGGCACGCGCGCTTCCCGCGTTGTCTTCGGTCGCCGACGCTCCGCGTCGACTCCCTCCCCCGCCTTGGAATCGCACGCACCAGACCGCGTCCGCATTCCGATCCGAGGTCACCCGACAGCCTCTGACGCCACCGACTCCCACCCCGCCACCGAGAGGATCCCCGGACATGTCGACGACCCGTCACCTCGTCAACCGCCGGCGCCGTCTGGCCACCGTCGCCGCGGAACGCGCCACCGCCACCGTCCCGGAGCGGCGGCCCGCGACCCCGGACACGTCCCGGGACGCGCCGGCGTGTACCCCCGACGCGAAGGACACCACCACCGACGACGAGGTCACGGACGACGCCGATCCGGCAGACGGCCAGGAGAGGACGGAACCGCGACGCGAGCGGCCGTTCCGACTCCGTGGCCGGCTGCCCGCCGTTCTCTGTGCCCTCACCGTGCTGCTCGGGGCCTTCGCCGCCTGGGCGTTCACCTCGGCCGGCAGCCTGCGCGACGACCCGTCCCGGCAGAACACCGCCCTCACCGACATCGGCCGCACCAGCGAGGTGAAGGGCCAGATCGCCGACGCCGTCGGCGCGGTGTTCTCGTACAACTACGCCTCGCCCGGAAATTCCGAGGAGGCGGCCAGGACCCACCTGGTCGGCAAGGCGGTGCAGCAGCACAAGGACATGCTCTCCCAGGTCCGGGCCCAGGGGCAGAAGCAGAAGCTCGTGCTGACCACGACCGTCACCGACAGCGGTGTGGAGCTCCTCGACGGCGACCGGGCCCGGCTGCTGATCTTCGCCGACCAGAGCAACACCCGTACCGGCAAGTCGGACGAGACGACCTACGCGGCGGCCATGTTCGCCGTGGACGCCGTTCGCCGCGGCGACACCTGGCGGATCTCCGCCATCGATACGTTCACCCGGTGACCCGGGGGAGAGGGGAGCACGCATGAGGTTCAACGGCACGATGCGCCGCGGACTCAGCGGCACGGCGGCCGCGGTCGCCACGATGGCCGCGCTCACCGCGTCCCAGGCACCGGGACTCGTCGGTCATGAAACGACGCCGAAGGAGCGCCAGGAGGCCGACGAGGTCAAGTGGTCGCACGTACCCAACGACGACTCGTACCACACCGAACTCCCGCCGCTCCAGTCGCCGAAGCCGCCGAAGGCCGGCAAGAAACAGAGCCCGGCCGCCGCCCGGTCCTGGGCCGAGGCAGGCATCCCGGCCACGGTGCTCGCCGCCTACCGCAAGGCGGAGAGCGCACTCGGGAAGACCGACCCCGGATGCCGTCTGCCGTGGCAGTTGCTCGCGGCGATCGGCAAGGTCGAGTCCGGCCAGGCCGGCGGGGGACGGGTGGACGCCCACGGCACGACGCTCACCCCGATCCTCGGACCGGTCCTCAATGGTGCGGGATTCGCCGACATCCCGGACACCGACGGCGGCGCGTACGACGGCGACCGTACCTACGACCGGGCGGTCGGCCCGATGCAGTTCATCCCGTCGACCTGGGCCCACTGGGGCAAGGACGGAAACGGTGACGGCCGCCGCGATCCGGGCAACATCTACGACGCCGCCCTGGCCGCCGGGTACTACCTCTGCGCCGGACCGCGCGATCTGTCGGTGAAGGCCGATCTGGACCGGGTGATCCTCAGCTACAACCACTCGGACACCTATCTGCGCACCGTGCTGTCCTGGCTGGAGTTCTACCGCAAGGGCATCCATCCGGTGGCCGACGGCAAGGGAACCGTCCCGAAGAGCCCCGGTGCGGGCGGCCCGAACAAGCCGAAGCGTCCGGTCGGCGGCCCCGGCGCCCCGGACGGCGGCATCATCGTGGGCCCGCAGCCCGGCGGTTCGCCGCACCCCTCACCGTCGGCCACCCCGAAGCCCTCCGGGTCGCCGACCGGTTCCCCGGACCCCACCGGCTCCCCGGACCCCACCGACCCGGGCACCGGCTCACCGGATCCGACCGACAGCGGACCGGCCACCCCGGACCCCGGTACGAGCCCCGACCCCGGTACCTCGGAGCCGGGCCCCGGCTGCCCGACCGACTCGCCGTCACCGGATCCGACCGAAACCACCGGGACCACCGAGTCCCCGGAGCCCGACCCGACGACGAGCGAGGACCCCTGCGCCACGCCGTCGGGCTCACCGTCCGCCGGCTGACAGCACCTCCGCCAGGTCGTACCGCACCACTTCTTCCAGCTGCGCATAGGTGCAGCCGGCAGGGGTGCGGTCCGGCCGCCAGCGGCGGAACCGGGCGGTGTGCCGGAAACGGTCGCCCTCCATGTGGTCGTACGCCACCTCGCAGACCCGCTCCGGGCGCAGCGCCACCCACGACTGGTCCTTCTTCCCGGACCAGCGGCTCTGCGTCCCGGGCAGCCGGGCGTGCTCGTGCGCCTCGGCGTCGGCCCAGGCCGCCCACGGGTGGCCGGCGAAATCGACGCGCAGCGGCTCCAGCTCCACGACGAGCTCCTCGCGGCGCTTCATCGAGAAGGCGGCACAGACTCCGACGTGCTGGAGCACGCCCCCGGAGTCGTACAGGCCGAGCAGCAGCGAGCCGACGACCGGGCCGCTCCTGTGGAAGCGGTATCCCGCCACCACGCAGTCGGCGGTCCGCTCGTGCTTGATCTTGTACATCACCCGGGTGTCGGGGCGGTACGGCAGATCGAGCGGTTTGGCCACCACACCGTCGAGCCCCGCGCCCTCGTAGCGCTCGAACCACTCCTGGGCGAGGGCCGGGTCCGTGGTCGCCGGAGCGAGGTGGACGGGGGCGGACGCGTGGGACAGCGCCGCCTCCAGCACGGCACGGCGGTCGGACTGCCGGGTGGAGAGCAGGGAGTCGTCCCCCACCGCCAGGATGTCGAAGGCGATCAGACTGGCCGGGGTCCGTTCGGCGAGCAGCCGCACCCGGGAATCGGCGGGGTGGATGCGCTCGCTGAGCCGGTCGAAGTCCAGCCGCCCGTCGTACGCGATCACGATCTCGCCGTCGATCACGCAACGCGGCGGCAGATTGTCCCGCACGGCGGTGACCAGCTCGGGGAAGTAGCGGGTGAGCGGCTTGCCGGTGCGGCTGCCGATCACCACCTCCTCGCCGTCCCGGTGCACGATCGCGCGGAAGCCGTCCCACTTGGCCTCGTACTGCATACCGGGCGGGATCCTGGCCACGGACTTGGCGAGCATCGGCTTCACAGGCGGCATCACCGGCAGATCCATGGCCCGATTCTCACCCAGGAACAGGCGCAAGTCTCCCGATATGCGGCATATGTGAGCTCGGCCTACCGTGACCGTCATGGGTGCAGCGGTGAAAGCAGTGGAGCTCGAAGCCGACGGACGGGCCGTACGGCTCTCCAATCCGGACAAGGTCTACTTCCCGGAGAAGGGTTACACCAAGAGGGACGTGGCCGAGTACTTCCTGGCCGTGGGCCCCGGCATCACCCGCGCCCTGCGCGACCGGCCCACCACCCTCCAGCGCTTCGTGGACGGCGTCGAGGGCGAGTTCTTCTACCAGAAGCGGGCCCCGAAGAACCTCCCCGACTGGATCCGCACGGCACGGATCGCCTTCCCGAGCGGCCGGCCCGCCGACGAGATCTGCCCCACCGAGATCGGCGCCGTCATCTGGGCGGCCAACCTCGGCACACTCACCTTCCACCCCTGGCCGGTCCGCAGCACCGACACCGACCACCCGGACGAACTGCGCATCGACCTCGACCCGCAGCCCGGCACGGACTACGCCGACGCGGTACGGGCCGCCCACGAGCTGCGGTCCGTGCTCGGCGACCACGGGTTGCGCGGCTGGCCCAAGACCTCCGGCGGCCGGGGCATCCATGTCTTCGTCCCGATCGCCCCGGAGTGGACGTTCACCGAGGTCAGGCGCGCCACCATCGCCGCCGGGCGCGAACTGGAGCGCCGCATGCCGGACCGGGTGACCACGGCCTGGTGGAAGGAGGAGCGCGGTGAGCGGATCTTCGTCGACTTCAATCAGACCGCCCGGGACCGCACCATCGCCTCCGCCTACTCCGTACGCCCCCGCCCGTACGCCCCGGTCTCCGCCCCGCTGCGCTGGGAGGAGCTCGACGAGGTCGAACCGCGCGACTTCGACATCAGGACCATGCCGAAGCGCTACGCCGACGTCGGCGACGTGCACGCGGACATGGACGACCACGCCTTCCGGCTCGACGGGCTGCTGGAGCTGGCGGACCGGGACGAGCGGGAACGCGGACTCGGCGACATGCCGTACCCGCCGGAGTACCCGAAGATGCCCGGCGAGCCGAAACGGGTCCAGCCGAGCCGGGCCCGGCACGACGAGGACGGCGATGCATGAGCGCACCCGACCTGGAGCCCGTCACCCCGCACGGGGAACATGCGCGGCCCCCGGCCCGCCGTGACCGATGGGCGGAGTTCAAGGCGTCCCCGTATCTGCCCGCCGTCGTGCTTCTGTTCATCATCGCGGCCGCGGCCGGTCTCTTCGCGGGCTCCTACACGTACGCGATGGCCAACCCGACCCCGCGCAACATCCCGGCCGCCGTGGTCGGCGAGCTCGACACCCCGCGCGACAAGGTCTTCCTCGACCGGCTGGAGGGCGCACTCGACACCTCGCTGGTGCTGCACGAGTACGCCACCGAAGCCGAAGCCCGCATCGCGCTGGAGGAGCAGAAGGTCTTCGCCGTCCTGCGGTCCGAGAACAGCGGGGTCGGCCTGGACGTCGCGAGCGCTTCCGGAGCCTCGGTCGCCCAGTTGCTCGCCGAGTCCACGCTGAAGGTGGGGGAAGCGGCCCATGTGCCGGTGAAGGTCACGGACGTGAAGCCCCTGCAGCGGGGCGACCCGCGCGGCCTCGCTCTCTTCTACATCTCGCTCGCCGCGGTGATCGTCGGGTTCATCGGCGCGATCCAGCTGAGTGTGCACGCCAAGGCGCTGGAGCCCCTGGAGCGGGTCGGGTTCACCGTCGCCTACGCCCTGCTCGGCGGGTTCTCCATCGCCGCCGTGGTGGACTGGCTGCTCGGCTCCGTCGACCTGCCGTTCGTCCAGTCGTGGATGATCCTCGCCTTCACCATGTTCACCACGGGCATGGTCTTCACCATGTTCAACGTCCTGATGGGGCGCTGGGCGATGATCCCCACCTGGGGACTGATGGTGATGCTCGGAAACCCGTCCTCCGGTGGTGCGGTGTCCTGGCCGCTGCTGCCGTCGGTGCTCGGCTTCATCGGCCGCTGGCTCCCCCCGGGCGCCTCGGTCAACGCCCAGCACGCCGCCGTCTACTACCAGGGACACCAGCGGGTCTTTCCGTACCTGGTCCTCGCCGGCTGGGCGCTGGTCTCGTGCACGGTGTTCTGGGTGTGGCGTCACCGGCACCCGGGAGGCCGTGACCACATGCCTCAGCACGCGGCCACGGCCAACTGATCCGAGTCCGGGCTACAGCTCCTTGATCCGGATGTCGCGGTACGAGACCACGTCCGTGGTGCTGTGGACCTGGAGTCCGATGTAACCGGAGGCGTACCGCCGGCCGTCGGTCCCCGGGTCGTCGCCGCGCGGCGGTTCGAAGACCTGACCGCCGTTGTTGTCGAACTCGTTCAGCAGGACACCGTTGCGGTAGATCGAGTAGTGCTGGTCCACCACCCGGATCTCGTAGTCGTTCCAGGTGCCCTTGGGAGTGATTCCGGCGCCGGCCAGACCGATCCGGTCGAAGCCGTAGATCGAGCCGGTCTTGTACATGTCGCCGTCCGGACGGTCGAGGATCTGCACCTCATGGCCGTACTTGATGGCGACCCACTCCGGACGCGACTCCTCCGGGTTGTCATGGACGTTCGGGAAGCGGACGAACACCCCGCTGTTGGCGTTGCCCGCGCCCGGGGCGTCGTCGCGCCACTGGAGCTTGAGCGAGAAGTCGCCGTACTGCCGCCCGGGGAACCAGAGCATGCCCATGCCGTCCACCGAGGTGGAGCTGGTGATGGTGCCGTCCGCGTTCAGCCCGAACTTTCCGCCGCCGACCTGCTGCCACTTGGCGAAGGACGCCGCCGTGCCGTCGAAGAGCTTCTTGTAGCCCTCGTCCTGGCCCGGCCCGCCGATCCCCGACTGCTTGGCCGCCCGGTAGATCTTCTTCTGCTCGCGGGCGTCGATCACACCGGCGGCGAGCAGCTTGTCGAGGACGCCGTCGACGTGCTTGAGGAACAGCGCGTGCGACGACCAGTCCTTCTCGTCCTCGATCAGCTCATTGATCGTGCAGCGGTTGCCCGTGATGCGGTTGGGGACCCCGGTGTCGACCGTGCCGACGATGACGGTGAGCCGCTCGTCGAACTCCGGGCATTTCGGCGCCGGTACGCCCCCGCTCTCCGCGACGGTGAACGACACCTGCTTCGCGACGGAGGTGTTGCCGGCCTTGTCCGTCGCCCGGTGGGCGATGGTGTGATAGCCGACGCGGTCGACGACGACGGTGCCGGTGTACGCGAGGTACGGGCCGCCGTCGAGCGAGTACTCGACCTTGTCCACGCCGGATTCGGCGTCGGTCGCGGTGACCGTCACCTTGGCGCTGGTGATGTAGGCGTTGTCGGAGTTCTTGTCGCCCTCGACCTTCGCGGAGGTCTCCGGCGGGGTCTTGTCCTGCGTCGGCGGCGCGACGACGGTGAAGTCGACCGACTTCTCGGCTGCCGCGTTGCCCGCCTTGTCGGTGGCGCGGTAGCGGATCGTGTGCGTGCCGACCTCGTGCACCATCACGGGCCCGGTGTACGCCTGCCAGGCGCCGTCCGCCCCGATCGCGTACTCGATGGTGTTGACGCCGGACCCGGTGTCGGAGGCGGTCACGGTGACCGTCGCCATCCCGAGGTACTGCCCCTGGTCGTCCTTCTCACCGGACACGGTCGCCGAGGTCTCCGGCGGCGTCCTGTCGTCCGTCGGCGGTGCGGCGACCGTGAAGTCGACCGACTTCTCCGCCGCCGTGTTGCCCGCCTTGTCGGTGGCGCGGTAGCGGATCGTGTGCGTGCCGACCTCGTCGACCACGACCGGTGCGGTGTACGGCTGCCAGGCGCCGTCCGCGCCCACCGCGTACTCCACGGTGTCGACGCCGGAACCGTCGTCGGTCGCCGAGACGGTGACCGTGGCCTGACCGATGTACGCGCCGTCGGCGTTCTTGTCACCGTCCACCTTCGCCGAGGTGCCGGGCGCCGTGGTGTCCTCGCCGCCACCGCCCTCGGTCACGGTGAGGATGCCCTGCATCGCCTCGTGCCCCGGCATGGTGCAGTGGTAGAAGTACCGGCCGGGGGAGAGCGTGACCTCGGCGGTGTGCTTGCCGCCCTGGTCGTCGGCCGGGTTGGCCAGGATGTTCAGCGTGACGTCGTTGTTGAACTCCGGGTCCGAGACGCTGAACGTGAGGGTGTGCGGCATCCCCGTGGTGTTGCCGGTCGCCGCGCTGTTCTCGAAGACGATGGTCGCCTTGCCGGCCACCGCGGTCTTCGGGGCGGACAGATAGTGGTCGATGGGGTCGCCCGCGGTCCAGGTGAGGACCTGATCGGCGGCCGCACCGGCGGGAGTCGCCGTACGGCCGTACGCCGCCGTCGAGGTCAGCCCCAGGACCATCAGGAAGGAACCCAGCAGCGCGAGCCACAGCCGGGCGGGACGGTACCGCTTTCGCGAGAGGACCGGACGATGTCTCACCGCACTGCCGCCTTCCTGGCCAGATCCTCGGCGGCCGGGGTCGGACCGCCGCCCTTGTACGTCACACGCCACAGCGCCGACTTGGAGTCGGAGGTGAAGAAGCCGCGCCCGTAGTCCAGGACGTACAGCGAACCGTCCGGGGCGAACTTCCAGTCCATCAGGTTGCGGATGCCGTCCGCCCCGACCGGGATGATCTTCCGCAGGGACTCGGCGTGCGTGGGCAGACCGCCCTTGCCGACCGTCTTCGGGTCGGTGAGCACGGCGTGGCGGGGCTGGGTGTCGTCGTAGAAGTCACCGACGAACCACTTGCCGTCCCAGTAGGAGGGCCACTTGTCGGCGCTGGTGCTCGCCGCGTCGTACCGGTAGACCGGACCGTTCATCGTGGCCTGGCCGCCGCCCTTGAGCCACGGCAGCAGCTGCTTCTGGTCCTCGACCTTGTAGCTCGGGATGCCGTTCGCGTCGCGCGGGTAGTCCACGCCACCGCCCTGCGGCGAGTACCAGATGGTGTTGGAGGTGACCGGCGGCAGATTCACCAGACCGTCGTTGTTCGGCGACTCGTTCTTCGGGTGGTCGCAGTCGTACCAGCCGAGCGGCTTCGTCGGATCCGGCAGATTGCGGTCCCGGTAGGGCTGCTTGTTGCCCATGCAGTACGGCCAGCCGTGGTTGCCCGCCTTCGTGATCGCGGCGAACGTGTCGTACTTGGCCGGGCCCCAGATGGTGGAGGGTGCGCCCGCATCGGGGCCGACCCAGCCCGCGTACAGCGTGTCCGTCGACTTGTCGATGGAGATCCGGGCCGGGTTGCGCACGCCCATCACATAGATCTCGCCGCGGGTCCTGCCACCGCCCTCGTCCGGCTCCTTGCCGGTGAAGAGGTTGCCCTCGGGCAGTGTGTAGGTGCCGTCGTCCTCCGGGTGGATCCGCAGGATCTTCCCGTTGAGGTTGTTCGTGTTGCCCGCGGTGCGGCGGGCGTCGGCGAACGAGACGCCCTTGTAGTTCGGCTGAGGGTTGTTCCCGGAGTAACCGTCGCTGAAGCCGGAGGAGTTGTTGTCACCGGTCGCGATGTACAGATTGCCCTTGGAGTCCCAGGCCATCCCGCCGCCCGCGTGGCAGCAGCTGTGGACCTGGACGGGCCAGTGCAACAGCACCTTCTCCGAGGACAGGTCCAGCTTGTTCGTGGCCAGGTCCATGGTGAAGCGGGAGACCTGGCGCACCGCCATCTGCTTGTCGCGGTCCAGCTTCGAGTGCGGGGTGTAGTGCAGATACACCCAGCCGTTCTTCTCGAAGTCCGGGTCCAGCTCGATGCCGAGCAGCCCCTCCTCGACCTTGACCAGCTCGTCGCCGCCGCCCTTGTTGCCGAAGATGGTCAGCTCGCCGGCGAGGGTGACCTTCTTGGTCCTGGGGTCGTAGACGTGGATCTGTCCCAGGCCCTTGCCGATGTCCGGGTCGTTCCAGTCGGTGACGACCGGCCTGCTGCTGTCGGCGCCGCCGCGCCCGATGTACAGCACGCGTCCGTCGGGGGCGACGACCAGGCCGTGCGGCTCGCCGATCTGGTCGTTCTGTCCCGGCTGGTTGGGCTGGGTGACGCGCTCGGCCTTGTAGTTGGCGTCGATCGTGGCCTTGCAGTCGGCCTGCGAGATCCGGGTCGTCCAGTTCAGCGCGCCGCGCAGATGGTCGCGGAAGTCGGTCTCAGCGAAGCTGTCGACCGTACCGCCCATCGCCGTGTAGAAGGACCTGCCGCCGTCGTAGTCGCGGCACCAGGAGACCGGGTGGTCCCAGCCGTTGGCACTCGCGCCCGGCTTGTAGGTGATCTCGCGGACGCGGGCCACGGTGTGCACGTCGCCGGACGGGTTCTTCGTCCAGTTCAGCCACTTGTCGGGGCGCTTCCACTCCAGCGGAAGGTTCTTGGTCGCCGGATGCTGCCGGTCACCGATCTCGACCGTCGCACGCTGTACGGAGGTCGGGCTGTTCGCCGCCGGGCGGGCGCCGACCAGGCCGGTGAACCAGTCCGAGTACGGCTCGGTGCGCGCGGCGTCATGGATGCCGAGGAAGCCGCCGCCGGCCTCCATGTACGCCTCCAGACCGGCCTCCTGCTCCGGGTCGAGGACATCGCCGCCGCCGGTCAGGAAGACCACGGCGTTGTACTTGCCGAGCTGCTTGCCCTTGGTGAAGACCGCGGGGTCGTCGGTGGCGACGGTCCTGAACCGGCCGGCCTCCGGGCCGGTGAGGCCGATCTTCTCGATCGCCGCGATCCCGGCGTCGACCGTCGGGGACTCCTCGGTGGCGGAGGCGTGGAACACCAGCACCTTGACGTCGGCGCCGCCCGGCGGCGACGGCAGGGACAACGTTGTCGCCAGGGAGCCCGGCGGCTCCGGATAGGGCCTGGCGTCGGCTGTGCCGGCACCGAGCAGGGAAGCGGTCAGTGCGCCGGCCGCGAGGCCCGCCGCGAGTCCACGTCGCGATCTGGACCGGTGATGTGGTGTGCGCTGCATGTGGTCACCCACCCCTCTTTGGTCACTGCAACAGCGCATGAAGCTAGACCTCTTTTCGCGGTCCGCCAATAGCTATGGCGGCAATTGCACGAACTTTGTCCTGGGTGTGGATAAACGGAGATCCTCCGGCTACGGTGTGGGCCGTCCGGGGCGAGTCGGCGCTCCAAATTCCTTGGCGCAGTGGGGAGTTCGGCATGGACAGAAGGAGCTTCAACCGGCGGATGCTGGTCGGCGGCGGGGTGGCGGCCGCGACCGGCCTGACATCGTTGTCCCTCGGTTCGATCGACGCCAGCTCGGCGGAGCCCGCGCTGGACACCGCCCCGGCGGGCGGTGCGGTCCGCCGTCTCAAGCTGTACGCCGAGAAGCTGGCGGACGGTCAGATGGGGTACGGGCTGGAGAAGGGGAAGGCGTCGGTGCCGGGGCCGCTCATCGAGATCAACGAGGGCGACACCCTGCACATCGAGTTCGAGAACACGGCGGACGTGCCGGTCAGTCTCCACGCGCACGGCGTCGACTACGACATCGCGAGCGACGGCACCCGGATGAACAAGAGCATCGTCGAGCCGGGCGGGACCCGTACCTACACCTGGCGCACCCATGTCGCCGGCCGCCGCAAGGACGGCACCTGGCAGCCGGGCAGCGCGGGCTACTGGCACTACCACGACCATGTCGTCGGCACGGATCACGGCACGGGCGGCATCCGCAAGGGCCTCTACGGTCCGCTGATCGTCCGGCGCAAGGGCGACCTCCTGCCGGACAAGACGATCACGATCGTCTTCAACGACATGACGATCAACAACAAGGGGGCCCACGAGAGTCCGAACTTCGAGGCCACGGTGGGGGACCGGCTCGAAGTGGTCATGATCACGCACGGCGAGTACTACCACACGTTCCACATCCACGGTCATCGCTGGGCGGACAACCGGACCGGCCTGCTCACCGGCCCCGACGACCCGAGCCGGGTCATCGACACGAAGATCGTCGGCCCGGCGGACTCCTTCGGCTTCCAGGTCATCGCGGGCGAACATGTGGGCGCGGGCGCCTGGATGTACCACTGCCATGTGCAGAGCCACTCGGACATGGGCATGGCCGGACTGCTGCTGGTCGCCAAGCCGGACGGCACCGTGCCGGGGTACGACCCGCACGACATGATGGCCCACGGCAAGACGGCACCGGACAAGACGGCACCGGACAAGGCGGCACCCGGGAAGGGCACGGCCGTGCACGACCCGGCGGCACACGGATCCTGAGCCGCCGGTCCGGGGTCCCGACGCCGTCGGGCCACAGGCCCTGACGGCGTCAGCTCTCCGGCACCACTTCCCGGGCCGCCCCGTCCGCCCCTTCCGTCCCGTCCGCCCCGGTCGTCGTGGCTGTGCCGGTCGCGAGGCGCAGCTGTTCCTCCTCGACGATGCGCCGGGCCAGTGCCCCGTCCGACACATCCACGGCGTCCGGCGTCGTCTCGGCGACGTCGCTGCGCCGCGCGTAGAGGTCGAACAGCCGCTCCTTGCGGGCCAGGATGTCCAGCATCCGTTCGTCGACGCTGTCGGCCGCGAGGAGCCGGTGCACCTGGACGGTCCGTATCTGCCCCATCCGGTGGGCGCGGGCCACCGCCTGGTGCTCCATCGTCGGCTTGATCTGCGGTTCGCAGATGATGACGACCGACGCCGACTGCATGTTCAGCCCGACGCCGCCCGCCTGGATCTGGCTGAGCAGAACGGCATGGCCGTCCACGGCAGCGAAGTCGTCGATCAGCCGCTGGCGGCGGGCGGCCGGGAGGCTCCCCGAGAGCGGGCCGAACACGGGTGGTTCCAGGGCCTGTCCGACCGTGTGGAGCACGTCGCGGAAGTAGGAGAACACCACGACCTTCAGGCCGTTGTCCGCGGCCTCGGCCACCAGCTCACGCAGCCGGTTCAGCTTCGCGGACGTGGCGGGCCGGGCATACGCCGCCCGGCGCATCCGCATGAACTGCCCGGCGCCCACCGCCTCGCGGTAGGCGTCGAGATCACCCGGGCTGAATTCCTCCCACTCGTCGACCTGTACCAGTGCCGGGAGTTCGGTCAGCACATCCACCTGGTTGCGCCGCAGATAGGCCGGGGCGACCGCTCTGCGGAAGGCGAGCGAACCGGCGGCTCCATGGGTGGTGTGTATCGAGGGGGCCAGCTCCGGCTGGAGGTGACGGACCAGGCTGCGGAACTCCTCGACACGGTTCTCCATGGGCGTACCGGTCAGGAACAGCACCCGTTCGGTCTGCTGCGTCCAGCCGGACACCGCCCGGGACCGGCGGGTGGTGGGGTTCTTGACGTAGTGGGCCTCGTCGACCACCAGCATGCCGGGCCGCATGCCGCAGTCCGCGGCGGCCGGCAGCGTGTGCAGGGCGTCGAACGTGGTGAGGGCGACCCCGCCGCCGCGACACCATTCGTCGAAGGCGGACTGCCGCTCGGGGCCGTGCACCGGCAGGGTGCGCAGCGTGGAGCGGGCGCGGACCTCGCGCGCCCAGTTGATCAGCACGCTCGCCGGGCAGACCACCAGGAAGTGCGTCTCGCCCCGCGCCGAGAGATGCGCGAGCGCGGCGATGGCCTGGACGGTCTTGCCGAGCCCCATCTCGTCACCGAGGATCACCCGCTTCTGCGCGAGCGCGAACCGCGCGCCGAACGACTGGTAGCCGCGCAGCGAGACGCGGAGATGGGCGTCGTCCAGCCGCAGACCGCGCACCCGGTCCGCCATCCCGGACGGCAGGAACCCCTCGGCCGCGTCCCGGTCGGGGCCGGTTCCGGACATCTCGGCGAGCAGGCTGTAGTACTCGGCGGACCGCAGCTCGAAGTCCACCAACGCCGCGAGGTCCGACTCCGGGGCCCGCAGCAGATCGACCGAGACCTGCCCGAACAGCAGGGGCAGCTCGCGTCCCTCCGCTTCGGCGACGGCGGTCCGCACCTCGGTGACGGCCTCCAGCGCCAGGGAGCGGGCCTGCCGCCCGGTGAACAGCATGCGCAGCCGTCCCCGCGCCGGTCCCGCGGCGGCCAGCAGGGGTTCGAGGCGCCCGACGAGCCGGCCCGCCGCGTCCACGGCCCGCCGGACATCGGGGCCGGCGTCGACCAGCCGGTGCAGTGCGACGACCAACGCGGTCGTGGCGTCGTCCGGGGCATCCACGTCTATCCGGACCGCGACCGTGTCCCGCACCGCGTGGGCGATCTGCCCGGCCGCGGCCAGCGCCTGGTCGGCGGTCTGCGCGCCGACCCCGGGGATCTGCCGCAGCTCGTAGCGGTTGGCCTCGTGGACCTGGCCGACGGTGGTGAACCCGGCCTGCTCGACCGCGCCGAGCCGTAGCCTGCCCTCGGTGACGTCCTTGAGCCGGGAGGCCGGGATGGCGGCGAGCTCCCGGCTCACGAGCGAGTCGAGCAGCGGCTTCAGCGCGGTGTGCACGGCATCGACGGCGCGGGTGTGATCGGCCAGCACGGCGCGCGCGGTTTCCAGCAGCAGCCCGGCCCGCGTCAGCAGCTCCCGGGCGGCCCTTCCCGTGGGCGCCCCGTCCTCCGTCGGTCCGGCCTGTGTCATGTACGTCCCTCTGTCCGCGCAGCCCGGCTGCCGTCCTGCCCGGCACCTGCCCGGACGATTCCTATCGTGCCACGCGGCACCGACAGTCCCGGCTGCTCAGGGCGCGGGCGGCCGGCGCTCGGCCGGGGAGAGCAACAGGACCTCCAGGGCCCGAGCGCAGGAGCGGGCCTGTGCCAGGAACCAGTCGGTGCGTGCGTCCGTGATCACGGTCGGTGTGGCCCGGACCGCCAGGGCGAAGCGGGCATGGCCGGCGCCGTCCAGGACCGGGACCGCCAGGGTCCGCACCCCGTGGGCCGACTCGCCGTCGTTGAGCGCGTAGGCGTCGGACCGTACCTTCGCCAACTCGGCCTCCAGGGCCGCCGGTTCGACGATCGTACGGTCGGTGAACGCGGGCAGCGGAGGCAGCGAGGAGGGCCCGCCCTCGCCCGGCCTGGCCCAGGCCAGCAGGACCTTGCCGAGCGCGGTGGAGTGCAGCGGTCTGCGCAGCCCCACCTTCGGCGTGACCGAACCGCCCGCGACGATCACCGCATGGGGGCCGCTGCGCAGCGCCAGGTCGGCGGTGGCGCCGGTGCGCTCGGCGAGATCGGTCAGCTCGGGGGCGGCCAGATGCAGACCGCGCTGGTGGTACGAGAGCCTGCCCAGCTCGGTCACGGCGGGGCCCAGCCGGTAGCGGGACGTACGGGCGTCCTGTTCCAGGAAGCCCGCGCCGAGCAGGGTGCGGGCCAGGCGGTGCGCCGTGGAGACGGAGAGCCCGAGGCGGCGGGCGAGGTCGGAGGCGCTGACATCGGGGCCGTTGTCGTGGAAACAGTGCAGGACGTCCAGGGCGCGCTGTACCGCCTGCGCGCCGCCGGGAGCACGCACTGTCGCGGCCTCGGTCATATCGGTCCACTCTCCGCTCGTGAGGGGATGGCGGGGCATGTGATTGCCACATTACGGGAGTTGGGGATCCGGGAAGCTGCGTGGCGAAACACTGCGTTCACACCGAATCCCACATCATGGGAAGCGAGTTGTGGGGCGGCCTCGGCGCGTGGCAGTCTGCAGCACGTCATCATCGACGAGCAGAAGGGAGCAGTGCCATGGCCGGTCGCCGAACCGTGACCCCCGCCCACGCCGCTCCGGTCCTGCTCGCCCTGACGCTGCGTCGTCACATCGACCTGGCGCGGGTCTCCAGCGCCGCCTGTCGCTGACACCCTCCCTTCCTTCGCGTTCCCTTATCTCCCTCCGCCGCGTTCCGGCGCGGCCGGGGCCTTCGGCCGTACCCGGTGTCCGCATCCCGGCGTACGCGCCACGACACCCTCCGCTTCGCCGACCCCTCGGGAAGACCCCCATGACGCATGCCGTCCTGCCCCGGACGCTCTGGTTCACCCGCTGTCCCGTCCCCACCGCGACCGGCATCGCCGCCGACCGCCGGTGGCTCACCGAAGAGTTCGCCCCCGACGGCATCACGGTGCGGTCCCTCCAGGACGCCGCGCCCGACGCCGACCGGGCCGCCCACTTCACCCACGCCCTGCCGGGCCTGTTCCGCGAAGGCGGCAACGTGCCTGCCCTGTGGGCCCGTTCACGCGGGGAGCGGACCCGGCTGATCGGTCTCACCTGGATCGAGGAACGGCAAGCCGTACTCGTCGGTCCCGGCTCCGGAATCCGGGGCGTCGAGGCCCTGCGCGGGCTGCGGCTCGCCGTTCCCGTGCACGACATCGCCATCGACTTCTGGCGGGCCATGGCCCTGCGCGGCTTCGAGGGCGCGCTCGCCGCCGCCGGACTCGCACCGGACGACGCCACGTTCGTCGACGTACCGGCCGCCGGACACCCGGGCCAGTGGGCCGCCGAGCTGGCGGCGCTGCGGCGCGGTGACGTCGACGCCGTGTACGTGAAGGGTGCGCTGGCCGTCGAGGCCGCCCGGCGGGAGGGCGCCGAGGTCGCCGTCGAACTCGACGAACTGGCCGACCGCCGGTTCCGGATCAACAACGGCACCCCGCGCCCCATCACCGTCCACCAGCAGCTCCTCGACGACCACCCCGGCCTCGTCGACCGCTTCCTCGCCGTCCTGCTCAGGGCCGCCGACTGGGCCACCGGACAGCCCGCCGAGGTCGCCCGGATCCTCGGCGCCGAGACCGGCGCGGGCGCCGACGGAGTCGCCGGGGCCTACCGGCCGGGCACCCATCTCACCCTCCATCCCGATCTCTCCCCGGACCGCCTGGCCCTGCTCGCCGAGCAGGAGGCCGGGCTGCGCGCCCACGGCTTCCTGCCCGAACCCGTCGACATCACGGCCTGGGCCGACCTCGAGCCGCTGCGCCGCGCCACCGCACTGGCCGCCTCCCGCGCCACCCACCGCGTTCCCGCCCCCTGAGCTGTGAGGACCCCCGACACCATGAACCTCCCCCGACCACTGCGCACGGCCATCGCCCCCGCGCTCCTCACGGCCACCGCACTCCTCGCCCTCACCGCCTGCGGCTCGTCCGAGGCCGCCGGCGGTGAGTCCGGCGCCAAGGGCACGGTGGACATCCGCATCCCCGACCCCGGCAACTCCGGTGTGCTCGCCCTCGGCAAGAAGGATGGCAGCCTCGACAGGGCGCTCGCCAAGGCCGGCGCCAAGGTGCGCTGGACCGGCAGCGCGGGGCCCTTCGCCCCGGCCGCCCAGGCGATGAACGCCGACCAGCTCGACATCGCGACCGGCTCCATCACCTCCGGCATCACCTCGCTCGCCCAGCGCCCCGGCTTCAAGTTCTTCACCGCGGTCGACCCGGACGCGACCGGCGAGGGCATCCTCGTCAGGAACGGCTCCGGCATCGCATCGGTCAAGGACCTGGTCGGCAAGAAGGTCGCCGTCAACCAGGGCGGCACCGGCGAGTACCTGCTGTTGAAGGCTCTCGCCAAGGCCGGCATCCCCGCCGACAAGGTCGATCGGGTCTATCTGCGACCCGACCAGACGGCCGCCGTCTTCAACGCGGGCAAGGTCGACGCCTGGGCCGTCTGGGCGACCTACGCCGTTGCCGAGATCGGCAGCGGCAAGGCGCACTTCGTCGCCGACGGCGCCGCGATCGGCTCCGACAACTACAGCCTCGACGCCGTGCGCACCGGCTTCGCCGAGCAGCACCCCGGGATCGTCAAGGCGCTCTACCAGTACCTCCACGACGCCAGTGCCGAGGAGAAGCAGGACCCGGCCGCGTACCTCAACGTCTTCACGGACGTCGGACCGACCGCCGTCACCGGCAGGGCGAAGGAGGCCCAGACCGAATTCACCCGCAAGGGCGGCACGGTCGACCCCATCGGACCCGAGGACATCAAGCGCTTCGAGGACGTCGCCGGCTTCTACGCCGAGCAGAAGGTCACCACGGACAAGGTCGACGTCGCCGCCCACCTCCTCGACATCGAGAAGCTGAAATGAGCGACGCCGGCCTGCACCCGGGCCTCGTCCGGCCCCGCCCCCAGCGGCGCAGGGCCCGCAGCCGGACCTACTCCGCGACCGTCCGGACCCTTGGCCCCCTCGCCCTCC
Source organism: Streptomyces sp. NPDC058240 (assembly GCF_042882135.1). Lineage (NCBI taxonomy): Bacteria > Bacillati > Actinomycetota > Actinomycetes > Kitasatosporales > Streptomycetaceae > Streptomyces > Streptomyces sp. NPDC058240. The sequence continues at coordinate 50,142 of NZ_JBHVWT010000006.1, read as the reverse complement.
TCGTCCTGTGGTGGGCGGCGTCCGCCACCGGGCTCCTCACCCCCGATGTCCTCGCCTCGCCCGCCGAAGTGCTGCGTGCGGTAGGGGAGTTGTGGGGCAACGGGCAGCTGCCCGACGCGCTCACCACCTCCCTGACCCGCTCCGGACTCGGCCTCCTCATCGGGCTCGCCGCCGGGCTGGTCCTCGGCATCACCACCGGATTCACCCGACTCGGCGACGAACTCCTCGACTCCTCCATCCAGACCCTGCGCACCATCCCGTTCCTCTCCCTGGTACCCCTGTTCATGGTCTGGTTCGGGATCAACGAGACCGCGAAGATCCTCCTCATCGCCATCGCCACCACCTTCCCGATGTACGTGTCGACATCGAGCGGGGTGCGCAACACCGACCCCAAACTCATCGAGGCCATGCGCAGCTTCGGCATGGGACGGTTCGCCCTCGTGCGCGAGGTCGTCCTGCCCGGCGCCCTGCCGTCGCTGCTCGCCGGGCTGCGGCTCTCCATGACACTCAGCGTCATCGCCCTGATCGCCGCCGAGGAGATCAACGCCACGGCCGGCATCGGCTATCTGATGTCCCAGGCGCAGAGCTATGCCCGCACCGACATCCTCGCCGTCTGCATCCTCGTCTACGGACTGCTCGGACTCACCGCCGACATCGTCGTACGGCTGCTGGAACGCCTGCTGATGCCCTGGCGCACCCCGCAGGGAGCCACCCGATGACCGACCGGACCCCCCAAGCAGCGGTACGGGTACGCGGACTGCGCCGCGTGTTCGGCGACCGCGCCGTCCTCGACGGTCTCCGACTCGACATCGCGCGGGGCGAGTTCGTCGCCCTGCTCGGCGCGAGCGGAAGCGGCAAGACGACCCTGCTGCGCATCCTGGGCGCACTCGACGGAGCCGACGGGGGAGAGGTCCTCGTCCCCGAGGCCCGCACCGTCGTCTTCCAGGAACCCCGCCTCGTACCGTCGAAGAAGGTCCTCGCCAATGTGACGGTGGCCCTGCCGCGCGGCCGCTCCGGGCACGGGCTGCGGGCCCTGGCCGAAGTCGGCCTCGAACGGCACGCCGATGCCTGGCCCGCCACCCTCTCCGGCGGCGAGGCCCAGCGCGTCGCCCTCGCCCGCGCCCTGGTCCGCGAACCCGAACTGCTGCTGCTCGACGAGCCGTTCGCCGCACTCGACGCCCTGACCCGGCTCAGGATGCAGGACCTGGTGGGAGAGCTGTGCCGCAAGCACCGGCCCGCCGTCCTCCTCGTCACCCACGACGTGGACGAAGCCGTACGGCTCGCCGACCGGGTCGCCGTCCTGCGCGACGGCCGGCTGATCACCGACGAACCGGTCACCGTCGACCGGCCGCGCGACCCCGGCGACCCCGCCTTCGGAGCCCTGCGCCGCAGGCTCCTCGACGACCTCGGGGTCGAGACGGCCCCGCACCCCGCAAAGTCCCCCGAACGTACCGAAGTCGGAGTGATCTGAATGACCATCACCATCGGTGTGCACAGCAGCAACCCGTCCCTCTACCACCTGTACCACCTCTCCCGGCTCGGCCTCGCCGAGGAGGAGCTGGCCCCGCTCGGCGAGAGCGTCGTCTTCCACCCGTACACCAACGGCGTCCGCACCGGCGAACTCCTCAGCCGGGGCGTCATCGACTTCGGCGGCACCGGCTCCACCCCGCCGGTCACCGCCCAGGCCGCCGGCCACGACATCGTCTACACCGCCGTCTCGGCCCCGCGCCCCGAACACGGCGCGCTCCTCGTCCCCGAGGACAGCCCCGTGCACACGGTCGCCGACCTCAAGGGCACCACCGTCCACCTCGCGATCGGCTCCTGGCAGACCCACCTGATCGCCAAGGCGCTCGACGACGCCGGGCTCTCCTACGCCGACGACATCACCGCGGTCCGCAGCGACGACACCAGCGAGGAACTGCTGCGCACCGGCGCCATCGCCGCCTGGGTGGCCCAGGGCGCCCAGCTCGCCGCGGCCCGCCGCACCGGCGGTCTGCGCACCCTGGTCCGCACCGGCGACGTCATCACCGACCGCTCCGTCTTCTTCGCCCGCCGCGACCTCGCCGAGAGCCGCCCCGAGGTGATCGAGGCGCTCACCCGCGCCCTCCGGCGCGCCGACGACTGGGCGGCGGCCAATCCCCGCCGGGCGGCCGAGATCGCCGCCGCCGACCTCGGCGGATCCGCCGACGACTGGGAGACCGCGCTGCGCACCCTGCCCTGGAAGATCGAGCCCGTCACCGACGCCTTCATCGCCGAACAGCAGGAGGCGGCCGACATCTTCCTCCGCACCGGCTTCATCGACCGCCCGGTCACCGTCGCCCATGCCCTGGTCGGTGCCGGCACGGACAAGGCGGCGTGACGACATGGCGACCGAAGTCCTCTGGTACATCATCCCGCGCGAAGGCGCCTACCCCTGGGAGCCCGAAGGACGGCGCCCGGTCGACCTCGGCTACCTCGCCCAGCTCGCGGGCACGGTCGAACGCCTCGGCTACAGCGGTGCGTTGCTCGCCACCGACCTGTACGACGTCTGGCCGCTCGGCAGCGCGCTGGCGGCCTCCACCAGCACCCGGTTCAAGCCCCTGCTGGCCGTCCACCCCGGTCTGATCCCGCCCACCCTGCTCGCCAAGATGGCCCTCAGCTTCGACCACCTCTTCGGCGGCCGGCTCCGCTTCAACGTCGTCAACGGCTCGATGAAGTCGCTCCAGGAGTACGGACTCCACGTGGAGCACGACGAGCGGTACGAGCTGAGCGCCGAGTACTGGTCGATCGTGAAGCGGCTCACCGCCGGTGAGGTCTTCGACCACAAGGGCCGCTTCTACGACCTGAAGAACGCGGGAGCGTCCTTCAGGGAGCTGAAACCGGTCCAGGAATCGCACATCCCGCTCTGGTTCGGCGGCTCGTCGGACCCCGGGATCGAGATGGCGGCCGAGCACGTCGACGTCTTCCTGACCTGGGGTGAGCCCCCGCACCTGCTCAAGGAGAAGCTGGACCGGGTCAGGGCGCGGGCCGCCGCGTACGGCCGTACGCTCAGGATCGGGCTCCGTCTCCACCTCATCGTCCGCGACACGGAGGACGAGGCCTGGGCGGCGGCCGACCGGCTCCTCGACGTGACGAGCGATGCGACGTACGCCCGGCAGCTCGGCGACCGGGCGGGGGAGGACGGCGTGGGCTGGCAGCGCCAGTTCCGCCAGCACGGCGGCAAGGTGCCCGCGCATGCCCGGGAGCTGGAGGCGCACCCCAACATGTGGCCGGGCATGAGCCTGTTCCGCCCGGGGCCCGGCACGGCGGTCGTCGGCTCGACCGCCCAGGTCGTCGAGCGCCTCGGGGAGTTCCAGGACCTGGGCGTCGACACCTTCATCCTCTCCGGCAACCCGCTGCTGGAGGAGGCCTACCGGGTGGCGGAGACGGTGCTTCCGGCGCTGGGGATCACCCGCTGACCCGACCGGGGAGCGGGAGCGGGGGCGCCTGCGCGGCATGGGCCGTTCCGGTGGTCGTGGGAGATCATCCACGGGGCCGATACCGGTACGCGACGCAACGGCGAGAATTCGCCATCCGCAGGCCGGCTCCGTACGGCGTAGGGCAACGCGGACCGTGCCCCGGGTGCGGGCTGCGGTCGCCGGTGCCCGGTGCGAGACTCGGAACGTCGGGAAGGACTCCCGCAGCCCGGAGCACGGGCATCGTCGAAGGAGCCGGCCATGCTCACTACGCGTCATGTCGACGGAGCACCCAACTGGACCGATCTGGGCACACCCGATCTCGACCGGGCCGTCGAGTTCTACACCGGCCTCTTCGGCTGGGAGTACGTGGCCGGGGGCCCGGAGACCGGTGGCTACGGCATGTTCACGTTGGACGGGAAGACGGTCGCCGGCGCGATGACGGTCACCGAGGAGCAGGCGGAGCCGTCCTGGTCGGTCTATTTCCGGTCGGCGGACGCCGACGCCACGGCACGGGCGGTCGAGCAGGCCGGCGGTACCGTGCCGTTCGCCCCGATGGATGTCCTGGATCTCGGCAGGATGGCCGGATTCAAGGACCGGGCGGGGGCCTTCTTCGGCGTCTGGCAGCCGAAGGAGAACCTGGGCCTGGGCGCCGTGGGCGTCCCGCGCAGTCTGTGCTGGGCCGAGCTGTACACCCCGGACGTCCCCGCGGCCGCCGCGTTCTACGACGCGGTCTTCGGCTGGGAGACCGCCCATGTACCGTTCCCCGGCGGCGGCGGGTCGTACACGGTGATCCGGACCAGGGGCGGCGGTGCGGAGGCGGAGTTCGGCGGCTTCGTACCGCTCAACGCGGTGGCGACCCGGGCGGTGGCCGGACCGCACTGGCTGCCGTACTTCGAGGTCGACGACTGCGACGCGGCAGTGGCGGACGTGGAACGGCTGGGCGGCAAACTGACCCTGGAACCGATGGAGATGGAAGGCGTGGGAAAGTTCGCCGATGTCGCCGATCCGGACGGGGCCGAGTTCGCCCTGATCAAGAGTGCGCAGGCGCCGCAGAGCTGACCGGAAGTCATCGGCGCGCCGCATTGATGAGGCGTTGATCAGTCGTTTATCGCGACCGGGCACTGTGGACCGCATGCTGATCAACACCGCGGCCGACCCCGCATTCGCCTGGCAGGAGACAGCGCTGTGCGCCCAGGCGGGGCCCGAGTTCTTCTTTCCCGCCCCCGGTAGCTCCACCCGTGAGGCCAAGCAGCTCTGCAACGCCTGCGAGGGGCGTGAGGCCTGCCTGGAGTACGCCCTCGCCAACGACGAGCGCTTCGGCGTATGGGGCGGACTCTCCGAGAAGGAGCGGGACCGGCTGCGCAGAACCGGCCGCGCATAGGGTCTTCCGTTCGGGTCCGGACCGATCCGAACGGAAGACCCAGGTCTGAACATGCCCCGCGTATGCGACAATTCGGCACTCCGTGCACCCGTTGAGGTGTCCGCTTCGGCCACCGAGGGGTCCGAGTCGAGCGAGTACGACTACATCGTCGTCGGGGCAGGATCGGCCGGCTGCGTCCTCGCCGCGAGACTCTCCGAGGACCCGACGGTCCGGGTCGCGCTCATCGAGTCGGGCGGGTGCGACCGCAAGCCGGAGATCCGCATCCCGGCCGCCTTCCCGAAGCTGTTCAGGACGGCGTACGACTGGGACTTCAGCACGGTGGCGCAATCGGCCCTGGACGGCCGCGAACTGTACTGGCCGCGCGGCCACACACTCGGCGGATGCTCATCGATCAACGCCATGATGTGGGTGCGCGGTCACCGCGACGACTACGACGCCTGGGCCCGCACGGCCGGTGACGACCGGTCGCACGACGCGCTCGCACGCTGCTTCAGGCGCGCGGAGCGGTGGACGGGCCGCACCGGCGACGGCACGGTGTACGGCACCGAGGGGCCCCTCTTCATCTCGCCGCCCCGTGCCCCCAACCCGCTGACCGGCGCCTTCCGCGACGCCTGTCAGGACGAGGGCCTCCCGCCGCTGGACGAGCTCAACGCCCCCGATCACAGCGGCTGCGCGATCACCCCGCTCAGCCAGCGGGGCGGACGCCGCTGGAGCGCGGCCGACGGCTACCTGAGGCCGGCCGGCGCGCCAACCTGCGCGCACCCGAGCTGGCCGCCCCGGACCTCGAACTGATCTTCGCCCCGGCGCCGTTCGTCAACCATGGTCTGACCGCGCCGACCCGGCACGCCACGACCATCGGCGTGGTGCTCCTCCAGCCCGAGAGCGAGGGCCGCATCACGCTGGATCCGAAGAGCGCGGAAGCCGGCTCCGGGCTCCGGACCGACCCGGGATATCTGACGTCCGAAGCAGATCTCGGCCGCCTGATCGCGGGGGTCCGCCGTGCCGAGGCGCTGTTCGCGGGCCCGAGCCTCGCCGCGCACACCTCGGGCCCGACGGGCGTGTACCCCGGCCCGGTCGACGACGCCCGCCTCGCCGAGGCGATCCGTGCCGGTGCCGAGACGCTGTACCACCCGGTCGGCACCGGCCGCATGGGCGAGGATCCGGACTCCGTGACCGACCCGCGGCTACGGGTGCGCGGCGTGGCGGGGCTCCGGGTCGTCGATGCCTCCGTGATGCCGCGGATCACCCGCGGCCACACCCACGCACCGACGGTCGCGATCGTCGAGAGGGCCGCGGAGCTGATCCCGGAGGACGCGCGGCAGCCGGCCGCGACGTGACGCGGGGGCCGCATCCGGACACGCTCGCCGGCCTGGGACGATGTCCGTATGAATGATCACGACCGGGACAGCATGCTCGCGGCGGCCGTGCGGCTGCGCACCGAAGGCCACCAGGAGGAGGCCCGGCAGCGGCTGCTGTCCCTCTCCGCCGACTTCCCCGCGGACGCGGAGGTCGCCTATCAGACGGCCTGGGCGCACGATGTGCTCGGTCTGGAGGCCGAGGCGGTGCCGTTCTACGAACGCTGCCTGGCCGGGACCGGGCTGTCCGAGGAGGACCGCAGGGGCGCGCTGCTCGGCCTGGGGAGCACGTACCGGGTGCTCGGCCAGTACGAGAAGGCCGTGGAGGTCCTGCGCCGCGGTGCCGAGCAGTTCCCCGACGACGGGGCGCTGCGGACGTTCCTCGCCATGGCCCTCTTCAACACCGGTGAGCACCACGAAGCCATGCGGTTGCTGCTGGAACTGCTCGCGGCCGGCAGCACGGACCCGTATGTGCGCCGGTACCGGGCAGCGATCGAGCACTATGCGCGGGACCTGCGCGAAACGGTGTGAGACCGGTGCGGGACGTCGGCTGACGTCCGCCCGACAGGGGCACGCGGCGGTGCCCGTCCGGCGGACGGCAGCCGACGGCCTTCGGGACCGTCAGGCGTCGGCGCGCGCGGCCATGCGCGCCTTGCGGGCTGCCAGCTTCTCGTCGAACTTCGACGCCTCGCTGTCCAGGCCGCCCATGTACAGGCCCAGCTCCTCCTGCGCCTTCAGGCCGTCGGGGCCCAGGCCGTCGATGGAGAGGATCTTCAGGTAGCGCAGCACGGGCTGGATCACGTCGTCGTGGTGGATGCGCATGTTGTAGATCTCGCCGATCGCCATCTGCGCGGCGGCCCGCTCGAAGCCCGGCATGCCGTGTCCGGGCATCCGGAAGTTGACGACGACGTCGCGCACGGCCTGCATCGTCAGGTCCGGGGCGAGCTCGAAGGCCGCACCGAGGAGGTTGCGGTAGAAGACCATGTGCAGGTTCTCGTCGGTCGCGATCCGCGCCAGCATGCGGTCGCAGACCGGGTCGCCCGACTGGTGGCCGGTGTTGCGGTGCGAGACGCGGGTGGCCAGCTCCTGGAACGCGACGTACGCCACCGAGTGCAGCATCGAGTGGCGGTTGTCCGACTCGAAGCCCTCCGCCATGTGCGCCATGCGGAACTGCTCCAGCTTGTCCGGGTCGACCGCCCGTGAGGTGAGCAGGTAGTCACGCATCACGATGCCGTGCCGGCCCTCCTCGGCCGTCCAGCGGTGCACCCAGGTGCCCCAGGCGCCGTCGCGGCCGAAGAGGGAGGCGATCTCGTGGTGGTAGCTGGGGAGGTTGTCCTCGGTCAGCAGATTCACCACCAGCGCGATCTTGCCGATGTCGGTGACCTTGGACTGGTCGGCCTGCCAGGCCTCACCGTCCTCGAAGACGCCGGGGAAGTTCCGCCCGTCGGAGAACGGCACGTACTCGTGGGGCATCCAGTCCCTGGCGACCTTGAGATGGCGGTTGAGCTCCTTCTCCACCACCTCTTCCAGGGCGTACAGCAGCTGGGCGTCGGTCCACGCCTTCGGGCTGCCGAGGTGGGGAGCGGTGATCGTCACGGGGAACTCCTGGGGACGGGAGAATTACCTACGGATACGTAGGTTACGAGACCGTAGGTTAAAGCGGCGGTAAGCCCACCGCCAAGCCCGGCCTCTCGATGCCCGGTTACGTAACGTTATGTACGCAGGTCCCGGGGTGGACGCAGGTCCGTGAACGGGGTGCGGTGTCGGCGAGCGGCGCCGGCGGATCGCCGGGACCGGGACCGGGACCGGCCGGCCCCCGGCCGTCAGGCGCTCTGAGCTGTCGGCGTACTCGGAGCACATGCTTGCGGGGGCGCGGGCACGGTCGGGCCGCGCGGTCAGAGCAGGTGGTCCGCCGCGCCGGACTTCACCGCGGAGATCAGCGCCCGAAGCGCCTCCACGGAGTCGCTGACGTAGGCGGTGGCGTCCGTGGTGGAGCCGATGTACGCCCTGCCCTGGTCGTCGAGTCCGAAGCGGAAGCAGTTGGCGCCCTCACTGCAGAAGGCTTCGTCCCAGCAGATGTCGGTCATGGTCACTCCTCAGAGGTCATGGGCTATGGATCGGATGAAGTCGCGCGATTCCCCGACGGGCAGCGCGAGTGTGCGCAGGCGCTCCAACAGGCCGCGGTAGCGGCGCAGTTGCATGTCGGAGTCCAGCAGCATCGAACCATGCGAGGAATCGAGCTGTACGGTGTCGAGCTGCGGCACCGCGGCGCCCGCATAGGTGAACGACTGTCCGGCGCCCGGGAAACCGCCGGCCGCGAACGGAATCACCCGGACGGTGATCCGGTCCCGCTCGGACTGCTCGACGATGTGGTCCAGTTGGGCCCTCGCCACCTTCGGGCCGCCGAACTGCATGCGCAGCGCCGCCTCGTGGACCACCGACTCGTACATCGGCGGAAGGTCTCGTTCCAGTACCTCCTGGCGGCGCAGCCGCAGTGACAGCCGCGCCATCAGATCGGGTCCGGGTAGTTGGGGATCGGCGGTGTCGAAGACCGCCCGCGCATGCTGCTCGGTCTGCAGCAGGCCGGGGATGTGTGTGGTGGTGGAGGTGATCAACTCCACTGCGTGGTATTCGAGTTCGGCGATGTCGAGCAGTCCTGGCAGCAGCATTCCGCGATGCTCCTCCCACCAGCCCCTGGCGCGCTCCTGGGCCATCGCGGCGAGCAGGTCGACCAGTCCGGTGTCCGGGCACCCGTAGTTGAAGGCGAGGGTGCGGACCCGCTCGGCGCTGATGCCGAACCGTCCCGATTCGATGTTCGGGATGCGGGTGCGGTCGACGCCGAGCAGTGCGGCGGCCTGCTGCACCGGCATGCCCGACTGCTCGCGCAGTTTGCGTAGTTCGTGCCCGAGCCGATGCTGGCGGGCGGTCGGGGTGCTTCTGGGCGGCAAGGCGTGGTTCCTTCCAGGGAGGGGGAACGAAATGACCGGAACCGCACAAGTAGTAGCACCGTGCTCCACGGTGCGCTACGGTCGGTAGCGCAAGTCTCACACGGGGCGACCGCGCCTATGTGTGATCGTCACCACAATTACCGAAATGTGAGCATCTTGATGAAAGGCGCACTGCGTTGTCTTCCGGCCGTGGCATCTGCCGGATCCCGCCCGCCATCCGCCGGGCCCCACCCGCCGGTGGCCGACAACCTGAGTTATTCGTTCGCACTGCCCGGCGGCGCCTTCTGTGCCGGTCTCGCACGCGGTGCCGTGGGTGACCTGCTCACCCGGCACGGTCTCGCGGAGCTCTGTGAGACAGCCGTACTCGCCGCCTCCGAACTGGTCGCGACCGCCTACCGGTTCACCCCGGACCGGGAGATGCTGCTGCGGGTGCACTGGCAGTTCGACGCACTCCGCATCACCCTCTACGACCAGCATCCCTCCCATGGCTCGGCCGCGAAGTCGGAGAAATGCCGGGAGCGCCGCAGCGACAGCATGTGGCTGCTGGCCGCCGCGGTCGACGCGCATGGCGGTGACTGGGGGCTGGCGCCCGCGCTGACTCAGTCCGGCGGCTGCAAGGCCTGGGCCTTACTGCACACGTGACCCCGCACCACCCGCTCGCCCCGGAACCTCCTGCCGCCCCTCCGACGGAGCCGGCCCGTCGGCCGCGAGGTCAGCAGGGGCCGCCGAGCAGCTCGGTCAGACCGCGGTCGAGATCCAGGAACCGGTGCTCGTCGCCGACCGGCACCATTTCCTGCGCCCGCTCCAGGAAGCGGCGCAACTCCGCCGTGCGGACGTGCACCATCGCGATTCCCTCGGCGGCATGGAACTCCAGGACCGTACGCTCGTAGCCGAACGGCCTGACGCGTACGTCCCCCGCACCGGCCGCCCGGTCCATCCCCGCCGCCAGCAGCTCGCGGGAGAACTCCCAGGCCACCTCGGTGCCCTCCAGGGTCGCAGGGGCGGGAAACGCCATGCGAACGGCGAACGGATCGTTCGGGTCGTACTGCAAAGTGGCGGGAAGGGTCTCCATCCGCGGCGCGGATGCGACCATGCGGGCCTGCACGGACTGCTGGATGACGGTGAACAAGACCTGCTCCCTTTCTCGGCCAGATGAACGGTTCCCGGCACTGATACAGACGACGGAAGTCCCTCATCCGTGCACCGGAGGGTGGCGTGAGCTGTATCACCGCATGCCGCCGCACCCCTCGCACGGCCGCTTCCCGGCGGCGCACCCTGGACTGGGCGCAACTCGTGGGCTAGCTTCCAGCGCCATGAGGGTCAAGGGGAAGACGAGACGACTGATGTCATGGGGGCTCTGTGCGGCAGCGCTGACCGCGGCACTGGCCACACCGGCAGCCGCGGCCGCACCGTGGGACCGGCACCGGCCCGGCGAACAGCCGGCCTGGACGCTCACCGACACCGGAACCGACGCCCGCTTCCGCGGACTTGCCGCCGTCAGCCGTCGCACCGCCTGGGTCGCGGGTTCCGGGGGCACGGTGCTGCGCACGTCCGACGGCGGCCGGCACTGGCGCGACGTGTCACCGCCCGGTGCGGCCGGGGAGGCGCTGGAGTTCCGCGACATCGAGGCCTTCGACGCCCGGCGCGCGGTGGCACTGGCCATCGGCGAGGGCGAGGCCTCCCGGGTGTTCCGCACGGAAGACGGGGGAGCGACCTGGACGGAGTCGTTCCGCAACACCGACGCGCGCGCCTTCTACGACTGCCTCACCTTCTTCGACAGCCGGCACGGACTGGCGATGAGCGATCCCGTGGACGGGAAGTACCGCATCCTGTCCACCGCGGACGGCGGCCGTAGCTGGCGGGTGCTGCCCACCGAGGGCATGCCGCAGGCGCAGACCGGTGAGGCCGGATTCGCGGCCAGTGGCCAATGCCTGGTCTCGTCGGGCCCCCGGGACGTCTGGCTGGCGACCGGCGGCGCCGCCACCGCACGGGTGCTGCACTCCGCCGACCGGGGGCTGACCTGGACCGCGGCCGGATCGACGATCCCGGCCGGCGACCCGGCCCGCGGCGTCTTCGGCCTGGCCTTCCGGGACCGCCACCACGGCATCGCGGTCGGCGGCGACTACCGGGCCGGAGAGCCGTCGCCGGACGCCGCGGCCGTGACCGGCGACGGCGGCCGCACCTGGCGGCAGGCCGCCGCCCCGCCGACTGCCTACCGCTCGGGGGTGGCCTGGCTGCCGCACAGCAGGTCCGGCGCGCTGGCGGTCGGCCCGACCGGCACCGACCTCACGACGGACGGCGGCCGTACCTGGCGCACGGTCGACACCGGGTCGTACGACACCGTCGACTGCACACCGGACGGCGGCTGCTGGGCCGCGGGCGAGAAGGGACGAGTGGCGCACGCGGGGCGCTGAGCCTGTTGCGCACGCCCCCGGCCCGCCCGGGGGCGTGCGACGCGGGCGGGGGCGCTCTCCGCTACCCGGGCAACTGCTGGCGGTACGGCGCGAGTTCGTCCGCGGTCTTCGTTGCGATGAACTCGGTGATCCGGTACGCGCACACGCCCTGTGCCGTGAACGGGTCCTCCGCGACGATCTTCTCGATCCGCGCGCGGTCGGCCCCGACGGCCAGGATCACTCCGCCGTCGCGCGGATTCTTGCGGCCCGACGCGATGAACACCCCGGCCGCGTACTGCGTGTCCAGCCAGGCGGCATGGTCCTTCATCAGCGCGTCGACGCGCTCGACGGGTGCGGTGTAGGTCAACTCCAGTACGAACATGATCGCCAGGCTACGGGACGGGGCCCGGCGCACTCCGGGCCCCGTCCCGCCGGCGGTCCCGCCGCCGAACCGGCCGCCGGACGCACCGCCGTGCCGGTTGCCCATGGGACAGCCCTAGACTCGGCGGCACCATGACAAACCTTCCGATGCCCGCCGACGAGGCCGAAGCCCGAGCCGTCCAGGACACCCTGCGCGCCCGCGTGGTGCTCGACGAACCCGGCCCGCCGCCCGGCACCGGCCGGGTCACGGGGGTCGACGTCGCCTACGACGACGAGCGCGATGTCGTCGTCGCGGCAGCGGTCGTCCTCGACGCGGCGACGCTCGACGTGGTCGCCGAGACCACCGCCGTCGGCCGGGTCACCTTCCCGTACATCCCGGGCCTCCTCGCCTTCCGGGAGATCCCGACCGTGCTGGCCGCGCTCGAATCGCTGCCGGTCGACCCCGGACTCGTGATCTGTGACGGATACGGCCGGGCGCACCCGCGCCGCTTCGGACTCGCCAGCCACCTCGGGGTGCTCACCGGTCTCCCGGTGATCGGCGTCGCCAAGAACCCGTTCACCTTCTCGTACGAGCAACCGGGCCCCCACCGCGGGGGGAGGTGGCGGCTGGTGTGCGGGGAGGGGGAGGGGGGTAGGGGGGTGCGCACCCAGGACGGCGTCAAACCCGTCTTCGTCTCCGTCGGGCACCGGACGGGCCTGGACAACGCCTGCGCCCACACCCTGCTGCTGGCCCGTGACTTCCGTCAGCCGGAAACCACCCGCAGGGCCGACTCGCTCTGCCGACAGGCGCTGCGGGAGGCGACCGCCTGAGTACGCGTACGGATACCGTTTGCTGATCATGACCGGCAAGCTGGTACACATGAACGAACATCGAACGTCCACACGACCCGGCACCGTCTATCTCGCTCAGCGCCGGGTCGCGGTGGGGATGACACTCGGCATGGTCGCGGGAGCGGTCTGGGCCGTCTCGATGATCTGCACGCTGGTGTCCTGGGCGCTCTGAGCCCGCAGGGTGCAGCCGCCCCCGCGGTCACGGCTACTTGTGCTGGTCCGGCCCCTGGGCGTTGAGCAGTGCGCGCCAGGTGCCCTCGTCCCCGACGCCCGTCACCGGCAGATTCCGGGACTCCTGGAACTCCTTCAGCGACCGCATGGTCGCGAGGGTGTACGTACCGGTGCTGTCGGTCGGCACCCCGGCGTGGTGCAGCAGGTACTGCACCGCCGTGACGGCGTCGGGCTTCGTCGTGCGCGAGTCGACCGTGATGATCAGCAACGGCCAGGTGTCCTTTCCGACCTTGCCGTCCGGGGTCAGGCCGTGAGCGGACTGGAACTTCTTCACGGCCTCCGCCGTGGCCGGACCGTAGTCGGCGTCGACCTTCACGTCGAAGGCGTTCGCCCGCAGCAGCAATTGCACCGTACGCGCCTTCCAGAGCACATTGCCCTTGCGGGCCAAGGGCCAGTCCGTGCCTTCCGACGGCCGGTCCGACAGGTTCGCCATGGCCTTGGCGTCGCTCTGTCCAGCGGTCGGGACCACCCACCACGCGATGCAGCCGAGCGCGAGGAGGAGAAGCGACGCGACGGCCAGGGCCGGGAACGTGACGGGGGAGCGGTCCCACCAGCGGGGAGCCGCACCACGACCGCCGGCCGGCCCGGCGGGGGCGGGCGCCGGGCCGGGTGCCGCCGAGGCCGTGGCCGCCGGGCGTCTGCCGGCCGCCGCGTCCGCCAGGGCACACGCCCGGACCAGTTCGTCGTCCGGAGCCCGCAGCACCGTGTGCAGCTGCTCGACGATCCTGCGCGGAGCGTTGGAGGCGTGAGCGGGATTCAGATAGCGCGACAGGGTGGTCTGGTCGACCCCCAGCCGCTTGGCGAGGGACTGCTGGGTGGGTTTCTCGCGGCCGTCGCGCGCCGACGACTCCCACCAGTTCCTCAGTAACCCGGCGAGCGCCTGTCCCGGCTGCTCCTCGCGACCCGCCACAGTGTTGTCCGTCATCGTTCTTCCCCGACTCTCTGTGTGCATAGCCGCAGGTCAGCGCTGTGCATCGGGAGCATGCCCGGGTGCTACGACCTGCGGGACGCAGATCGTAGTGAAAGCACCGTCGCGCGCCGCACGGCCGAGGAGCCATCGAAGCGGTGCCACTGCCCGCACACCCGGGGAACGAGGAGATCCGAGCGCGCGTCGGACATCACCCGAACGAGTGCGCGTCGCCCCGGGCTTCGGCTCAGGGGCTGCCCGATCGGAGGTCACCCGACAGCCTCTCAGCGGGCCGACGCGACCCGGAAGCGCAGACCGGCCGAGCGCAGCCGCTCCAGCAGCACGTCACCCATCGCGGCGGCCGTGGTGACCTGCCCCGACGTCGGCGGGAGCTCGTCCAGGGCGAGACAGAGCGCGGACTGGGCGAGCATCTTCGCCGTCTCGTCGTAGCCGGGGTCGCCGCCCGAGACCTCGGTGAGGACCCGGTGCCCGCCGCCCGCACCGACAAAGCGCACGGTGAACCAGCTGCGCCGCCGGCGCTCCGCGTCCGGTCCCTTGCCCGGCTCGTACCGGTCCATCAGCCAGGACCGGGCCGCCGGGAGCTGCGCGGCACCCAGGAGGGCGCCCACCGCGGCCGTACCGCCGAGGGCCACCGGCAGATGCCGCACCGAGGCGAAGTGGCGGTAGCGGAAGTCGGGGCCGTAGCGGGGGAGTGCCCGCGCCGAGCGCTCGATGACCTGTGGGTCCAGTGTCGGCAGCGGGAGCGCCCAGGTGCCGGTCTCCGTGCTGAAGTGCGGAGTGCCGAACGGGGCACGGGCCCGGCGGGCGACCAGCCGCGGTTCGTGCAGCCGGCGTTCCCGGGCCGCGCGCAGCATCCGCGGGCCGCGGCCCATCGCGGTGAGCGCCGAGGCGAACGTACCGCCGGAGAAGACGGCGTTGCTGCGTACGAAGCCGTCGACGGTCAGCGGCACGTCCTGCGGCAGCTGCTGGACGGTGAAGTACACCCCGAGGTCGTGCGGTACGGAGTCGAAACCGCAGGCGTGCACGATCCGGGCCCCGGTCTCGCGGGCCCGCGCGTCGTGCTCCAGATACATCCGGTCCACGAACTCCGCCTCACCGGTGAGGTCCGCGTAGTCCGTCCCCGCCTCGGCGCAGGCCGCGACCAGCTTCTCGCCGTACCAGACGTACGGGCCGACCGTCGTGGCCACCACATGGGCGGATTCGGCGAGTTCGCGCAGCGTGTGCTCGTCGTCGGCGTCGGCGTGCAGCAGCGGGAGGTCCGCGCAGCGCGGGTCGATCGCGGCGAGACGTTCGCGCAGGTGCTCCAGCTTGGCCCGGTCGCGTCCGGCCAGGGCCCAGCGGCAGCCGGAGGGTGCGTGGGCGGCGAGATATTCGGCGGTGAGGGAGCCCACGAAGCCGGTGGCGCCGAAGAGGACCACGTCATAGGGGCGTTGTGTCCCGTTCTGCCTGTTCACGAGTGCCTCCGCGGGGGCCGGGTGCCGATGTGGCAGGCAGAGGCTAGCGGAGGGGTTCGTGGCGGTGTGCGGCAAGGCGGGCCCGGTGGGGGAGGATCCCGGAGAAGGAACTAAGCGCTTGCTCGGCCGAAAGGGTTGTGCGGAGCGCGGTGCGTTCTTAGCATCATCGATGTTACATCAGTTGTGTCATACCGCTGGGGGCTTGATGGCAACGACAGAGCACGGCTCGCACGGCCCGCTGGCAGGGGTGCGGGTGGTCGAACTGGCAGGCATCGGACCCGGTCCGTTCGCCGCGATGCTCCTGGCCGACCTCGGCGCCGATGTCGTCAGGGTCGACCGGCCCGGCGGAGCGGGGCTGGGCATCGACCCCGCGTACGACCTCACCAACCGCAACAAACGCTCCGTGCTCGTCGACCTCAAGGCCGAGAACGGTGCCGCCGCGGTGCTCGATCTGGTCGAGCGCGCCGACATCCTGATCGAGGGCTACCGGCCGGGCGTCGCCGAACGGCTCGGCGTCGGGCCCGACGCCGCGCTGGCCCGCAATCCGCAGCTCGTGTATGGGCGGATGACCGGCTGGGGCCAGGACGGACCGCTCGCCGAACGGGCCGGGCACGACATCGCCTACATCGCGCTCACCGGCACCCTCTCCATGATCGGCAAGCCCGGCGAGCCGCCCACCGTCCCGGCCAATCTCGTCGGCGACTACGCGGGCGGCTCGCTCTATCTCGTCGTCGGCGTGCTCGCCGCCCTCCAGTACGCCCGCACCCCCGGCGGCCGGGGCCAGGTCGTGGACGCGGCCATCGTCGACGGCGCCGCCCATCTCGCCACGATGATCCACGGAATGCTCGCGGCCGGCGGCTGGCAGGACCGGCGCGGCGCCAACCTCCTGGACGGCGGCTGCCCGTTCTACGGTACGTACGAGACGGCCGACGGCCAGTACATGGCGGTCGGGGCGCTGGAACAGCGGTTCTACGACGAGTTCGGCCGGCTCCTCGGACTCGGGGACGAAGCCCCGGACCGGGGCGACATCACCCGGTGGGAGGAGCTGCGCACCGTCGTCGCCGACCGGTTCAGGACCCGTACGCGTGCCGAGTGGACCGAGGTGTTCGAGGGATCGGACGCCTGCGTCGCACCCGTCCTCTCACTCCGCGAGGCGCCCCGCCACCCGCACATCGCCGCCCGCTCCACCTTCGTCGAGCACGGCGGGCTCACCCAGCCCGCGCCGGCACCGCGCTTCTCCGCGACCCCCGTCTCCGTACGCGGCGGCCCCGCGCGACCCGGCGCGGACAATCACGCCGTCGCCGCCGACTGGGGCGTACCCGGCATCGCCGGGCCGGAGTGACGATGCCCTACGCGCCCCCGCCGGGCCCGGCCCGGCCCGTCTCCACCGTCGAGAACTGTTCCTAGGAGGACCGCAGTGCAGCGGCAGATCTTCACCGAAGAGCACGACGCGTTCCGCGAGACCGTGCGCACCTTCCTCACCAAGGAGGTCCTCCCGCACTACGAGCAGTGGGAGAAGGACGGCATCGTCTCGCGCGAGGCCTGGCGCGCGGCCGGCCGACAGGGGCTGCTGGGCCTCGCCGTACCCGAGGAGTACGGGGGCGGCGGCAACACCGACTTCCGCTACAGCGCGGTTCTCGCCGAGGAGTTCACCCGGGCCGGTACGCCCGGCCTCGCGCTCGGGCTGCACAACGACATCATCGGCCCCTACCTCACGGGCCTCGGCACCGACGAGCAGAAGCGGCGCTGGCTGCCCGGCTTCTGCAGCGGCGAGATCATCACCGCCATCGCCATGACCGAACCCGGCGCGGGCTCCGACCTCCAGGGCATCCGCACCACCGCCGAGGACATGGGCGACCACTGGCTGCTCAACGGGTCCAAGACCTTCATCTCCAACGGCATCCTCGCCGACCTCGTGGTCGTCGTCGCGAAGACCACCCCGGAGGGCGGCGCGAAGGGGCTCTCGCTGATCGTCGTCGAACGCGGCGCGGACGGCTTCGAGCGCGGTCGCAACCTCGACAAGATCGGCCAGAAGTCCCAGGACACCGCGGAGCTGTTCTTCAACGACGTCCGCGTTCCCAAGGAGAACCTGCTCGGCGAGCGGGACGGCGCCTTCATCCACCTGATGACCAACCTCGCGCAGGAACGCATGGGCATAGCGGTGGCCGGGATCGCCGCCGCGGAACACCTGCTGGAGATCACCACGCGGTACGTCAAGGAGCGCGAGGCCTTCGGACGCCCGCTCTCCAAGCTCCAGCACATCAGGTTCGAGATCGCCGAGATGGCCACCGAGTGCGCCGTCACCCGTACCTTCCTCGACCGCTGCATCGTCGACCACTCCGACGGGACCCTCGACGCCGTGCACGCCTCGATGGCCAAGTGGTGGGCCACCGAACTGCAGAAGCGTGTCGCCGACCGCTGCCTCCAACTGCACGGCGGATACGGCTACATGACGGAGTACCCGGTCGCCAGGGCGTTCACCGACGGCCGCATCCAGACCATCTACGGCGGCACGACCGAGATCATGAAGGAGATCATCGGCCGCTCGCTGCTCGCCTGACCCCGTCGCACAACCACCCCCGAAAGGCTGCTGACTTGAGTACCGAAGCGTTCGTCTACGACGCGATCCGCACCCCGCGCGGCCGCGGCAAGGCCAATGGCGCCCTGCACGGCACCAAGCCGATCGACCTCGTCGTCGGCCTCATCCACGAAATCCGCAGCCGCTTCCCCGGCCTCGACCCGGCGGCCATCGACGACATCGTCCTCGGCGTGGTCAGCCCGCTCGGCGACCAGGGCTCCGACATCGCCCGGATCGCCGCCATCGCGGCCGGCCTCCCGGACACCGTCGCCGGCGTCCAGGAGAACCGCTTCTGTGCCTCGGGTCTGGAGGCAGTCAACCTGGCCGCCGCCAAGGTCCGTTCGGGCTGGGAGGACCTCGTCCTCGCGGGCGGCGTCGAGTCGATGTCCCGGGTCCCGATGGGCTCCGACGGCGGCGCCTGGGCGATGGACCCGATGACCAACTTCGAGACCGGCTTCGCTCCGCAGGGCGTCGGCGCCGACCTCATCGCCACCATCGAGGGCTTCTCCCGCCGCGACGTCGACGAGTTCGCCGCGCTCTCCCAGGAACGCGCCGCCGAAGCGTGGAAGGACGGCCGCTTCGCGCGCTCCGTCGTCCCCGTCAAGGACCGCAACGGCCTCGTCGTGCTCGACCACGACGAGCACATGCGGCCCGGCACCACCGCCGACTCCCTCGCCGCGCTCAAGCCCTCCTTCGCCACGATCGGCGAGATGGGCGGCTTCGACGCGGTGGCGCTGCAGAAGTACCACTGGGTCGAGAAGATCGACCACGTCCACCACGCGGGCAACTCCTCCGGCATCGTCGACGGCGCCGCGCTCGTCGCCATCGGCAACCAGGAGGTCGGCGAGCGCTACGGACTCACGCCGCGCGCCCGGATCATCTCCGCCGCCGTCTCCGGCTCCGAGCCGACCATCATGCTGACCGGCCCCGCGCCCGCCACCCGCAAGGCCCTCGCCAAGGCCGGGCTGACCATCGACGACATCGACCTCGTCGAGATCAACGAGGCGTTCGCCGGAGTCGTGCTCCGCTTCGCCAGGGACATGGGGCTCCCGCTCGACAAGATCAACGTCAACGGCGGCGCCATCGCCCTCGGCCACCCGCTCGGCGCCACCGGCGCGATGATCCTCGGCACCCTCATCGACGAATTGGAACGCCGCGACCAGCGGTACGGCCTCGCCACCCTCTGCGTCGGCGGCGGCATGGGCGTCGCCACCGTCATCGAGCGTCTCTGACCGTTCCCCTTCCTACGGAGAAGACAGACACATGAACGAGAGCACGACCATCCGCTGGGAACAGGACGAGACCGGCGTCGTCACCCTCGTACTCGACGACCCCGACCAGTCCGCCAACACGATGAACCAGGCCTTCAAGGACTCCATCGCGGCCATCGCCGACCGCGCCGAGGCCGAGAAGGACTTCATCCGCGGCATCATCTACACCTCCGCCAAGAAGACCTTCTTCGCGGGCGGCGACCTCAAGGACATGATCAAGGTCGGTCCCGAGAACGCCCAGCAGGCCTTCGACACCGGCACCGCCATCAAGAACTCGCTGCGCCGCATCGAGACCCTCGGCAAGCCCGTCGTCGCCGCCATCAACGGCGCGGCGCTCGGCGGCGGTTACGAGATCGCGCTCGCCTCGCACCACCGCGTCGCCCTCGACGCGCCCGGCTCCCGGATCGGCCTGCCCGAGGTCACCCTCGGCCTGCTGCCCGCAGGCGGCGGCGTCACCCGCACCGTACGCCTCATGGGCATCGCCGACGCGCTGCTGAAAGTCCTTCTCCAGGGCACCCAGTACACCCCGCAGCGCGCCCTGGAGAACGGCCTGGTCCACGAGGTCGCCGCCACCCGGGAGGAGATGCTCGAAAAGGCCCGTGCCTTCATCGACGCGAACCCCGAGTCCCAGCAGCCCTGGGACGTCAAGGGATACCGGATCCCCGGCGGCACCCCGTCCAACCCGAAGTTCGCCGCCAACCTGCCGGCCTTCCCGTCCAACCTGAAGAAGCAGCTCGCGGGCGCCCCGATGCCCGCGCCCCGCAACATCCTGGCCGCCGCCGTCGAGGGTTCCCAGGTCGACTTCGAGACCGCGCTGACCATCGAGGCCCGCTACTTCACCGAGCTGGTCACCGGCCAGGTCACGAAGAACATGATCCAGGCGTTCTTCTTCGACCTCCAGGCCGTCAACTCCGGTGCCAGCCGCCCCAAGGGGATCGAGGAGCGCCAGGTCAACAAGGTCGCCGTCCTCGGCGCCGGGATGATGGGCGCGGGCATCGCGTACTCCTGTGCCCGCGCCGGCATCGAGGTCGTGCTCAAGGACGTCTCCACCGAGGCCGCGGCCAAGGGCAAGGCGTACAGCGAGAAGCTCCTCGACAAGGCGCTCTCCCGGGGCCGCACCACCGAGGCCAAGCGTGACGAGCTGCTGGCCCGGATCACCCCGACCGGCGACCCGGCCGACCTGGCGGGCTGCGACGCCGTCATCGAGGCCGTCTTCGAGGACACCGCGCTCAAGCACAAGGTGTTCCAGGAGATCCAGGACATCATCGAGCCGGACGCCCTGCTCTGCTCCAACACCTCGACCCTGCCCATCACCGTCCTGGCCGAAGGCGTCTCGCGCCCGGCCGACTTCATCGGGCTGCACTTCTTCTCGCCCGTGGACAAGATGCCGCTGGTCGAGATCATCAAGGGCGAGCAGACCGGCGACGCAGCCCTGGCCCGCGCCTTCGACCTGGTCCGCCGGATCAAGAAGACCCCGATCGTCGTCAACGACTCGCGCGGCTTCTTCACCTCGCGCGTCATCGGCCAGTTCATCAACGAGGGCGTCGCCATGGTCGGCGAGGGCGTCGAACCGGCGTCCATCGAGCAGGCCGCGGCACAGTCCGGCTACCCGGCCAAGGTGCTCTCCCTGATGGACGAGCTGACCCTCACCCTGCCCCGCAAGATCCGCAACGAGACCCGGCGGGCCGTCGAGGAGGCCGGCGGCACCTGGGCCGGACACCCGTCGGACGCGGTCATCGACCGGATGGTCGACGAGTTCGGCCGGCCGGGACGCAGCGGTGGCGCCGGCTTCTACGAGTACGACGAGAACGGCAGGCGGACCCGCCTGTGGCCCGGACTGCGGGAGCACTTCGCCAAGCCCGACACCGACATCCCCTTCCTCGACATGAAGGAGCGGATGCTGTTCTCCGAGGCCCTGGACAGCGTCCGCTGCCTGGAGGAGAACGTCCTGGTCTCCGTGGCCGACGCCAACATCGGCTCCATCATGGGCATCGGCTTCCCGCCGTGGACCGGTGGCGTGCTCCAGTACATCAACGGGTACGAGGGCGGCCTGCCCGGCTTCGTCGCCCGCGCCCGGGAGCTCGCGGAGCGGTACGGCGACCGCTTCCTGCCGCCCGCGCTGCTCGTGGAGAAGGCCGGGAAGGGCGAGACCTTCCACGACTGACGCCCACCCCGCGGGCCGCGTTCACTCCGCCGGGAACGCGGCCCGCAGCTCCTCCTTCAACGACCGCTGGAACGCGGTCACCAGTGCTTGCAGCACCATCGGCTGCATATGGGCCGACAGCGACTTCATCGCCGCCACGTGCTCGGGGTCCGACTCCCGCTCCCGGTACGGACCCCACACCTCGTCCCGGAACAGCCGGGTCAGCTCCTGCGCGGCGGACCGGGAGTGCTCCAGCAGCACCGTGCGGGCGGCCAGGATCGTCTCGTGCGCGATCGGCACGCCGAGCAGCTCGACCCCGAGCCGCAGCAGCCCCGGGTCCACCCGGTAGCTGCCGTCGACCGGCTCCGCGCGCTCCAGCACCCCCATCGCGGCCAGCCGCGCGATGTCCTGCTCGGTCAGTGCCCGGCCGGCCCGCCGCTCCAGCTCCGCCCGCGTCGCGTCCTCCGCCGAGTCCGGTGCCCAGGACGCCACCAGGGCCCGGTGGATCGCCAGGTCGTGCGCGCTCAGATCCGGCGGCAGCTGCTCCAGATAGCGTTCGATCGCGGCCAGCGTCATGCCCTGGTGCTGGAGCTCCTCGATGAGCGCCAGCCGGGACAGGTGGTCGTGTCCGTAGTGCCCCACCCGGCGCGGTCCGATGACCGGGGGCGGCAGCAGCCCGCGGGTGCTGTAGAAACGCACCGTGCGCACGGTCACCCCGGCGCGCGCCGCCAGCTCGTCGACGGTGAGCGTAGGCTCCTCGGCCCCGGTCGCCATATCTGCTCCTCGTGTCCGGCCCTGAGGGGTGAGCCGCTGTGCGCGTGATCCACCCCGGCGCAACAGTATTGCTGTCTCACCAATGATGTGAAAGTGCCCGGCTGTCACAGGCGGCACCTAACCTGATCCCATGTCCGGGATCAGGTACGTACAGGGGGACGCGACGGCGCCCCACGGCAAAGGCGTCAAGCTGATCGTCCATGTCTGCAACGACCTCGGCGGCTGGGGCAAGGGATTCGTGCTGGCGCTCTCGCGCCGCTGGCCCGAACCCGAAGCGGCCTACCGCCGGTGGCACCGGGAGCGCGCGGGCAACGACTTCGGCCTCGGCGCGGTGCAGTTCGTACAGGTGGGCCCGTACATCTGGGTGGCGAACATGGTGGGCCAGCGTGGGATGCGCACGGGCAGCAAAGGGGTCCCGGTGCGTTACGAGGCGATCGACACGGCGCTGGGCGCGGTGGCCGACCGGGCCCACGAGCTGGGGGCCTCGGTCCACATGCCGCGGATCGGCTGCGGCCTGGCGGGTGGGAAGTGGTCCCGGATCGAGCCCCTGATCGAGGAGTGGTTGACCGGCCGGGACATACCGGTGACGGTGTACGACTTCGCGTAGGGCCCGCCCGTCGAATCGGGTCGGACGGGTCGTGGCCCGTCCGAGCCCCTTGAGCGGCTTCGGCCTGCGGAAACCTGCCGGACGACCGGATAATCCGGCCCCGGTCGCCGGGACCTGCGAGCAGGACCCGGCCGACGGACCGCACCCTCGGCAGGGCGCCCACCGGACTCCGGCTGGCGCCCTGCGCGTGTTGCTACAGGGATACGGGATACAGGGATACGGGGTGGGTCACTCCGTATCGACTCCTATGGTGGGGTGGAAGCGGCGGAACGGGGGAGGGCCCATGACGGCACGGAGTACCGACGAGACACGGCTGGCCCTGGCGCTCCGCGCGACGCTGCCCTCCGACGCGCTGAGCGAGCAGATCCTGGACGCCGCGCGCGAGCAGTTCATGACCTTCGGGCTGCGCCGCTCCACCGTCGACGACGTCGCCAAGCGCGCCAGGGTCTCGCGGGTGACCGTGTACCGGCGGATCGGCAACAAGGACAGCCTCGTCTCCGCCTGTCTGCTGCGCGAGTACCGCCGCTTCGTCGTGGAGGTGGACGACGCGGTGGCCGCGTTGCCGACGACGGAGGACCGGCTCGTCGAGGGCTTCGCCGCGGTTCTCCGGCACATCCGCGAGCATCCGCTCATCGGCGGTCTGCTGAGGCTGGAGCCCGAGACGATGCTGCCGTTCCTGACCCTGGAGAGCGGACCGGCCCTCCTCGCCATCCGCGAGTACCTGGCCGACCGGCTGCGTGACGCCCGGCGCGCGGAGGGCCGGCCGGCGAGCGATCCGACCCCGGTCGCCGAACTGATGGTGCGGATCACCGTCTCCTTCCTCCTCAACCCCGTCAGCTGTTTCGAGCTGGACGACGACACCCAGGTGCGAGAGTTCGCCCGCCGCTATCTGGTGCCGCTGCTCGCTGCCGGGTAGAACCACCGGTGTGGCCGTCCGTCTCGTCGGGCAGGGGTTCCACGGGACGGCTGCGGGCCCAGTGCGGTCCGAGGTCGTCGAGCCGCCAGCCGAAGGGGTACGAACGGGGCTGCGGGCGCGCGGGAAACCTGCGTGGCCGGGCCGGCAGCCGGCGGACACAACGTGCGCGCAGGTGCAGAGCCGCCGACGCCGAGGCCCGCACCCACGGCGGCTGCGGCCGGAAGCCCAGCGCCGCCAGCAGCGGCTCGTCCAGCAGCGCGAGTGCGAATCTCGCCACCAGGGGCCGCAACGGACGCGGATACCAGCTCGCGATCACGCGGAACGTGGCGTTCGCGACCCGCCGGTTCGCCGGGTCGTACGCGAACATCCGCTCCTCGTAGGAGTCGAGGAGCCGCTCGAACCCCTCGTACGTGTCGGGCGCCCCCTCGATGCCCATCATTGCCGCCGTCTTCCGGCCGGCCTCCACCAGAGCCTGGACCTCCTGGGCGCACAGGGGACGCCAGCCGAACCGGTCGATCCAGCGCTTCGGCCCCACGACCGTGGTCGCGAGGACATAGCGGAAGTCGTCGTTCGGGATGTTGTACTTGCCGTGGATCCGGTTGAGATGACGCGCGGCCGCCCGCCCGCGCTCCGAGTCGAAGCCGTCGGCGGCCATCTCGTACCCGATCAGCACCGTGTCGTCGTACCGTTTCTGCCCGGCCCGTTCGAACTCCTGGGTCCGGTCGAGGAGCACGGAGATCCGGGGGACGCCGTAGTCCCGGAGGAAGGCGACGCTCACCCCCTGCCGGTAGTCCCAGGGGAACTCGTACTGGGAGATCAGCCGAAGGATCTCGGCGTAGTCGTGTGCCGGATCCATCCGGCGTATCTCGTGCAGGCGGCTGTATCGGCCCATGGTGCGCCCTCCTGTCCGTGTACCGACTCCCTGCGGGACCGTTCCTGCGGGTTGTCGCTGTGTGACGGACCAACTCACCTGCTGCACAAGGAATGTGAGGGGCCGTCCGGCCTGGGAGTCAAAGTTACAAATACTATCGACTTGTTTCACGAACCTCGTCAACACCGCCGACGACAGGGCATGCGGCGGTCTGCCTCAGCGGGCCGGTGCGCATCACTCCCGAAGGGCTCGCATACTGGATCACGCAGAGGGCCGGGCGCCGAGCCGTATGCCCGCCGACCGTCGGGAGCACCGTGATGAGCAGCGAAGCACCGGGAGACCGGAATCCCGCCCCGCCGCCACCCGGCGGTGTGCTCTGGAGCCTCTCGGGCGACATCCGGGCCCTGCTGATGCTGCCCGCCGCGCTCACCCTCCAGGTCGCCCACCCGGCGGTCGGCGCCGGCGTCGACGAGCACTCCGTCTTCCGCACGGACCCCTGGGGACGCGGCGAGAGGTCCCTGCGCTCGCTCCAGCTCTGGGTGTACGGGGGCGAGGAGGCGGCCGAGGAAGGGCGCAGGCTGCGCCGACTGCACCGCACCATCCAGGGCACCGACACCCGAGGGCGTCGTTACCATGCGCTGTCGCCCGCCAACTACGCGTGGGTGCACGCCACGGGCTTCCCCGTCTACCAGCACGCCGCGCGCTATCTCGTCCGGCCGCTCACCGCGGCACAGGAGCGGGCGCTGTACCGGGAGTGGCTCCAGGTCGGCAGGATCCTCGGCATCCACGACCGGGACATGCCGCAGACGATCGAAGAGTTCTGGCCGTACTTCCGAAAGGTGCTCGCCGAGGAGATCGAGGCGACCGCGGTCGTCGAGGACCTGGTCGCCACCGATCGTCCCGTACCGCCGCCGGACCGCGGGCCGCTGCCGCTGAGGCTGCTGCTGAAGGCGCTGTGGCCGGTGCTGTTCCCGCCGTTGGCCCGGTTCCGGCGCTTCGTCACCATCGGGTTCATGCCGCCGGAGGCGCGGGAGGTCATCGGGCTGGAGTGGACGGACGAGCAGGAGCGCGCTCTGCGGCGGTTCTGCGGGGTGGTGCGGCGCGTGGTGCCGGCGCTCCCCGAGCGGCTGCGCTATCTGCCGTACGCGCGCAGGGCGCGGGCCGCCCATCGCGAGACCGTCCGGGGCGGGGGAGGGCTCAGGCGGAAGCCCGGCGCACCAGCTCGGTCGGCGTGATCACCGAGGTTCGATCGTCGCCCCCGGCCTCGCCGCCCAGCCGGCTCATCAGCATCCGCACCATCAACCGGCCCATGCCCTCCACATCCTGACGGACCGTCGTCAGCGGGGGTTCGGTGGCCTCCGCTATCGACGCCATGTCGTCGAAGCCGACCAGGGCCACGTCGTCCGGCACGCGGCGACCGCGTTCGTGCAGCACCCGCAGGGCACCCGAGGCCATCAGGTCGTTGGCGGCGAAGACCGCGTCCAGGCCGGGGCGGCGGTCGAGCAGTTCCGCCATCGCCCGCGCGCCGCCCTCGACGGTGAAGTCGCCGTCCACGAGCAGCGCCGGATCGCCGTCGGGCAGCACGTCGCGGTAGCCGTCGACCCGGTCCAGGGCCGAGGTCTGGTCGCGCGGTCCGGCGATGTGCGCGATCTGCCGCCGTCCCAGGGCGACGAGATGGCGTACGGCCTCGGCCGCGCCGCCGCGGTTGTCGCAGTCCACGTACGGGACGGCCAGTTCGGACGCGGCGCCCGGCCGGCCCGGCCTGCCGCCGTAGACCGTGGGTACCCGGAACCTGCGGATGATCGCCGGGAGTTCGTCGTCGGTGTGCAGCGAGAAGGCCAGTACGCCGTCCACATGGCCGCCGGCCAGATAGCGGGCGACCCGGTCGAAGTCCCCGCTGCCCTCCACCAGGAGCAGGACCAACTGGGAGTCGTGCAGAGTGAGTTCGCGGCTGATTCCGCGGATCTGCTGGGAGAAGAACGGATCGGAGAAGATCCGGAACTCCGGCTCGTCGATGATCACGGCGACCGCGCCGTTGCGCCGGGTGACCAGGGTCCGGGCGGCATGGTTCGGAACGTAGCCGAGCTCCTCGACCGCCTTGCGGACCTGGTCCACGAGCGGCTTGCGCACCCCCGCCCCGCCGTTCACCACCCGGGAGGCCGTCGCCCGGGAGACCCCGGCGCGGGCCGCCACGGCTTCCAGTGTGGGGCGGGCATCGCGAGCGGGATCGTGGGACGGACCGGGCAAGGGACGCTCCTCGTACACGCGGGATCGGGCCGGAAACGGCCGGGGCCGGCCGGACAGCACCGACGCCATCAGCCTAACCGGCGCCGCCGGCCGGCCGCCGGGCACCACCGCCTCCACCAGGAGAGGGGCGGTGGTGCCCGGACCCGGTCCGCGTGCCGGTCAGCGGTGTTCGTGCAGGGAGTTCGTCGCCGCGATCTTCTTCCAGGAGGCGGGCCGCGCGGGCTGCCCGGCGGCGTGCCGGGCGTGCGTCCCGGCCGCCGCCGGGGCCTCGGGCCGCGTCGGCCGGAACAGCCAGGCGTCGAAGAAGGCGGCGAGCGGCTTGCCCGAGACCCGCTCCGCGTAGGCGACGAAGTCGCTCACGCTCGCGTTCCCGTACGCGTGCTCGGCGGGCCAGCCCTTCAGCAGCTCGAAGAACGTCTCGTCGCCCAACTCGTTGCGCAGCGCCTGGAGCGCCAGCGCGCCCCGGTCGTAGACGGCCGCGTCGAATTGGTTGTCGGGGCCCGGGTCGCCGGGCTTCACCTTCCAGAAGGCGTCGTCGGCCGGATGCAGTGCGTAGGTGTAGTCCGCCAGCTCCTGCGCGGTTCCCTCGCCCTCCCTCTCCGACCACAGCCACTGGCTGTAACGGGCGAAGCCCTCGTTGACCCAGATGTCCTTCCAGCCCTTGAGGGACACGCTGTCGCCGTACCACTGGTGCGCCAGTTCATGGACGACGACCGAGACGTTCGCACCGTTCGCGAACTGCTTCGGGCTGTAGAACGGCCTGGTCTGGGTCTCCAGCGCGAAGCCGCTCGTCACATTGGGGGCGTATCCGCCCAGCGCGTCGAAGGGGTACGGTCCGAAGACCTCCGTCAGCCACTCGGCGACCTCGGTGGTCCGCTCGATGCTGGCCCGCGCGGCCCCGTCGTTGGCGCCGAGGTCCTTGCTGTACGCGTTGACGACCGGCAGCCCGTCCGACGTGGTGTCCGTGGTGATGTCGAACTTCCCGACCGCCAGCGTCGTCAGATACGTCGCCTGCGGCTTGCTCGAACGCCAGTTGAAGCGGGTCCAGCCGAGCTTCGAACTCTGCGACTGCAGCGTGCCGTTGCTGATCGCCTGGGTGCCGTCCGGGACGGACACGGAGATGTCGTACGTCGCCTTGTCGAGCGGGTGGTCGTTGCTGGGGAACCACCACGCGGCCGACTCCGGCTCCTGGGCGGCCACCGCGCCGTCCGGGGTGCGCACCCAGGACGTCCAGCCGTTGATCTTCACCTCGGAGGGCTTTCCGGCGTACCGCACGACCACCGAGACGGCCTTGCCCTTCGCCAGCGGGGCCGCCGGGGTGATCTCCAGCTCCTGCTCGCCGTTCTTCACATGGCCGGCCTTCTTGCCGTTCACCCGCACTTCGGAGACGTCCAGCCCGAAGTCCAGGTTGAAACGGGAGAGTTCCTGGGTGGTCGTGGCGAGGATCGTCGCCGTGCCCTCCAGCAGGTCGGTCGAGGGCTGGTACTTCAGCCGCAGGTCGTAGTGGGAGACGTCGTATCCGCCGTTGCCGCTGGCCGGGTAGTAGGGGTCGCCGATGCCCGGGGCGCCCACGGTGCCTTCGGCGGCCGAGGCCGGGATCGCCAGCAGCAGGGAGGCCGCGAGTGCGCTCGGGACGATGAGTCTGCGGTGCACGGAATGCTCCAAGTGGTCGGGGCGAATGATCTTTCGAACCGTCACGTCGACACTATTCAGCGACTGCCGCATCAGTCGTGTCCATGGTCACAGCTGTCACACAATCGCCATTCGGCCGCCATGGCGGCAGGTCGCGTTTGCGCCATGTTCATGCCGTATGCGCCGCTGATCGCCCTCTGTCGTCGGGGAGTTGACCGGGGTACCTTCCGCCCATGCCGAATCGTGCGCGAGGCCCCCGTTCGAGTTACAGATCGCTGGTGGTGGCAGCTGTCGCCGCCCTGATGGCCGTCCTGCTCTCCCCGGCAGGTGCCCAGGGCGCGGGTGCCCGGGAGGCCAGGCCGCCAAAGAGCATGCCCGTCTACTCGTACGGGAACGCCGTCCGGGAATCGGTCTGGGTCGACACGGGGCTGGACGGCGACGGGGACGGGCGCAGCGACCGCGTCGCCGCCGACATCGTGAGGCCGCGCGAACCCGCCCGGCAGGGCCGGAAGATCCCCGTGATCATGGACGCCAGCCCGTACTACTCCTGCTGCGGGCGCGGCAACGAGAGCCAGCTCAAGACGTACGACGACAACGGCCGGCCCGTCCAGTTCCCGCTCCACTACGACAACTACTTCGTGCCGCGCGGCTACGCCTTCGTCGCTGTCGATCTGGCCGGTACCAATCGCTCCGACGGCTGTGTCGATGTCGGAGGCCGCTCCGACGTGCAGTCCGCCAAGGCCGTGATCGACTGGCTGAACGGCCGCGCCCGCGGTTACACCACCCGCACCGGCGGCACCCGTGCCACGGCCGGCTGGTCCGACGGCCGCACCGGAATGATCGGCAAGAGCTACGACGGCACCATCGCCAACGCGGTCGCGGCGACCGGCGTGCACGGGCTGCGGACCATCGTGCCGATCGGCGCCATCTCCTCCTGGTACGACTACTACTTCGCCCAGGGCGCACCCCTCTACGACAGCGGCCCCGAGTGGCTCTCCGGCTATGTGGAGAGCCCCGAGGCGCGCGGACGCTGCGCCGCCGTCCAGCAGCAACTCGTCGACGGGGCGCCGCGCACCGGAGACTGGTCGGAGCTGTGGAACGCGCGCGACTACGTGAAGGACGCCCGCAAGGTGCGTGCCAGCGTCTTCGCCGTCCACGGCATGCAGGACCTCAACGTCCGTACCAGGCACCTCGGCCAGTGGTGGGACGCGCTCGCGGACCGGGGCGTGGAGCGCAAGATCTGGCTCTCCCAGACCGGACACGTCGACCCGTTCGACTACCGGCGCGCCGAATGGGTCGACACGCTGCACCGCTGGTTCGACCACTACCTCCTCGGCTACGACAACGGCATCGACCGTGAACCGATGGCCGACATCGAGCGCCACCCCGACCAGTGGTCCACCGACCGGGTCTGGCCGCCCCGCACCACCCACGCCACCACCGTGCGCCCCGGCGCCGGGAGCACGCCGGGCGTCGGCACCCTGTCCCTGAGGCCCGCCCGCCCCGGCGCCACCGAGACGTTCACCGACGATCCGGCGCAGAGTGAGACGGAGTGGGCCGCCGACCTGGACCGGACCACCGGCGCCAAGGCCGGATTCCGCACCGCGCCGCTCACCGCCGACCTCAGGCTCTCCGGATCCTCCGCGGTGACCGTCACCGCCACCCCGACCACCTCGACCGCCCATCTCTCCGCGGTCCTCGTGGACATCGGCCCCGACACCATCCGCGACTACGGCTCGTCCGGCGAGGGGATCACCACCCTCACCAGCCAGAGCTGCTGGGGCGCGAGCACGACCGGGGACAGCGCCTGCTTCAAGGAGACCAGGGCCCGGACCACGGCCGTCGACCGGACCGTGGTCAGCCGCGGCTGGGCCGACCTCGGCACGTACGCCTCCGCCGGAAAGGGCCGCCCGCTCACCCCGGGCCGGGCCGTCACCCTCACCATCGACCTGGCGGCCACCGACCATGTCGTCCCGGCCGGACACCGCCTCGCCCTGATCGTGGCCGGCACCGACCGGGACCTCATCGACCCGCCGGACTCCACGCCCACGCTCACCCTCGACCTGGCCCGCACGTCCGCGAAGTTGCCGTTCGTCGGCGGCACCGGCGCCTTCGTCCGCGCCACCACGGGTTCCGCGTCCGCGACGGACACGCCCCGAACGGCCGAAGTCCGGGGCGTGACGCCGCCGCGCGCCGCCCATCGCGTCCCGGGAGGCAGCCGCTCGTAACGACGCCCACGCCCGCGTCGGGCCCCTCCCGTGAGG